>DATEJV010000098.1:0-11199 GCA_035277745.1 Gammaproteobacteria bacterium
CGCAAACTCGGCGGCGTCACCGCACCGCCACAAGGTCTGTGCTTCGTGGCGGTGTTGTATCCGTCCGCGTACGCCATCCCGGTGCCGGAGGACGCGATGTTCGGCGATCTATCTGCTAACCTGTGAAGCCTGCGAGCGGAATCGCCACATGCGGGTACGAATCAAGCTGTGCGGAATGATGCGCCGCGAGGATATCGAGAGCGCCTCGCGGCTCGGCGTGGACGCCGTGGGCCTGGTGTTTTATGCGGCGAGCCCGCGCCATCTGCGACTCGAGCAGGCGCGGGAATTGGCGGCCAGTGCGCCTGCATTTCTGACGGTCACCGCGGTATTCATGAACCCGGCACGCGCGCAGGTGGAGGCGGTGCTGCAGACCGTGCGCGTGGATGTATTGCAGTTCCACGGCGAAGAGCCCCCGGAGTTCTGTCGTGCGTTCGGGCGCGGCTACATCAAGGCCGTGCCCATGGGCAGCGGCGCGGATCCGGCGGAATATGCGCGTCGTTATGCTGATGCCTGCGGGTTGCTTCTCGATAGCCATGCGCAGGGCAAGCCGGGCGGCGCGGGCACGGGCTTTGACTGGACCCGGATACCGCGGATAGTATCGCCGCCGCTGATTCTTGCCGGCGGGTTGACTGCCGACAATGTTGCGGATGCCATCCGCAGTGTGTGCCCCTACGGCGTGGATGTGGCGAGCGGCGTGGAAAGCGCGCCGGGGATCAAGGATGCGGTGAAGATGCAGGCGTTTGTGCGTGAGGTCAACCGTGTCGCGTGCGCTTGAAAAATCCACGTCGTTCCGCGAGTCGCTGCGCCGCGTACCGGACGCCAACGGACACTTTGGCGCCTATGGCGGGCGGTTCGTAGCGGAAACCCTCATGGGCCCGGTCGAAGCGCTGCGCCTGGCCTATGAAAAGTTCCGACACGATGCGGATTTCCAGAGCGAACTGCAGCGCGACCTGCGCGACTTTGTCGGCCGGCCTTCACCGCTGTATCTCGCGGAACGCCTGACCGCCGAATGCCGGGGCGCGCGCATTTATCTCAAGCGCGAGGATCTGGACCACACCGGCGCGCACAAGATCAACAACGCGCTCGGTCAGGCGCTGCTCGCCAAACGCATGGGGAGGACGCGCTTGATCGCGGAGACCGGTGCCGGTCAGCACGGCGTGGCCACGGCCACCGTGGCCGCGCGCTGCGGTTTCGAGTGCGTGGTGTACATGGGCGAGGAGGACATGCGCCGTCAGGCGATCAACGTCTATCGCATGAAACTGCTGGGCGCCAAAGTGATACCGGTGACTTCCGGTTCGCGCACGCTCAAGGACGCGCTCAACGAGGCGATGCGCGACTGGGTCGCCAACGTGGACAGCACGTTTTACGTGATTGGCACGGTGGCCGGACCGCATCCCTACCCGATGATGGTGCGGGATTTTCACGCCTGCATCGGCGAGGAGACCCGGCGACAGGCGCTGAGCGCCGAGGGCCGGCTGCCGGATGCGCTGGTGGCCTGCGTGGGCGGCGGTTCCAACGCCATCGGCCTGTTCCACGCGTTCCTGGATGACGACGTGAAACTTTATGGTGTCGAGGCGGGTGGCGAGGGGCTGGCCAGCGGCAAGCATGCTGCATCGCTCAGTGCCGGCCGCAGCGGTGTGCTGCACGGCAATCGCACTTATCTGTTGGAAGACGCGGCCGGCCAGATCCGCGAAACGCATTCGATTTCGGCCGGTCTCGATTATCCCGGTGTCGGGCCCGAGCACGCGTGGCTGAAGGACATCGGCCGCGTCACCTATGACACGGTCACCGATGCCCAGGCCCTGCAGGCGTTTCATGCGCTCACGCGCGAGGAAGGCATCATGCCGGCGCTGGAATCGGCGCACGCGCTTGCCTACGCCATGCAGCTTGCGCCGCGGATGCAGCCGGTACAGTTTCTGGTGGTGAATCTTTCCGGCCGCGGCGACAAGGATATCCACACCGTTGCCAGCCATGAGGGCATCGAACTGTGAGCCGCCTGGCAAAGCGTTTCGCGGAATTGCGGCGTGCCGGGCGGGCGGCACTGGTGCCGTACATCACGGCCGGCGATCCGGACAAGTCCGCGAGTGTGCCGTTGATGCACGCGCTGGTTAAAGCCGGCGCCGACGTGCTGGAACTGGGTGTACCGTTTTCCGATCCCATGGCGGACGGTCCGGTGATCCAGCGGGCCTGCGAGCGTGCGCTCAAACACGGCACCACGCTGGCCGACGTGCTCGGCATGGTGCGCGAATTCCGCCGCACCGACGCGCACACGCCCGTGGTGCTCATGGGCTATCTCAATCCGGTAGAGGCGTTCGGCGCCGAGGCATTTGCCGCCGCCGCCGCCGAAGCCGGGGTGGACGGCGTGCTCAGCGTGGACATGCCGCCGGAGGAGGCGGCCCCGCTGGCCGGACTGCTGCGCGCCCGCGGGATAGATCCGGTGTTTCTGCTTGCGCCCACCACCGACGCGGCGCGCCTGCAACGTATCTGCGAAACCGCGGCGGGCTTCGTTTATTATGTGGCGCTCAAGGGCGTGACCGGCGCCGCCAACCTGGACGTCGCCGAGGTGCGTCGGCGGCTGGAAGTGGTACGGCGCGCAACGCGCCTGCCGGTGGGCGTGGGCTTTGGCGTGCGGGATGCGCGCAGCGCGGCGCAGCTGGCAAGCGTGGCGGATGCGGTCGTGGTCGGCAGCGCCATCGTGGACCGGGTGGCGGAATTCGGGCACCGGCGCGCGGAGTTGCTGACGCAGGTGGGCGCATTCGTGAGCGAGTTGCGCCAGGCCATGGACGCGGCACGCGTATAGGATTCATTCTGCATTTGGCGCGGAGCAGGCTCAGGCATGAACTGGTTCAAAAAGCTCGTTCCATCCGGAGTCAAGACCGAGGAAGCGCGCCCGGTGCGGCGCGGCATTCCCGAAGGACTGTGGAGCAAATGCGAGGAATGCAACTCGGTGCTGTACCGGGCCGAACTGGAACGCAATCTGTTCGTCTGCCCCAAGTGCGGTCACCACATGCGCCTCACCGCGCGCCAACGTCTGGAGCTGTTCCTGGATTCCGGCTCAGGCGTGGAGATCGGCGCGGGTGTCGAACCGGTGGACATCCTGCGTTTCCGCGACAGCAAGAAGTACAAGGATCGCCTGCAGCTCGCGCAAAAGGCCACCAACGAGAAGGACGCGCTGGTGGCGATGAAGGGCCGGCTCAAGGGCATGCGCATCGTCGCGTGCGCGTTTGAGTTCAAGTTCATGGGCGGGTCCATGGGCGCGGTGGTCGGCGAGCGCTTCGTGCGCGCCGTGGACGCCGCCCTCGAAGACAAGGCACCGCTGGTGTGTTTCTCGGCGAGCGGCGGCGCGCGCATGCAGGAGGCGCTGATTTCGCTGATGCAGATGGCCAAGACCTCGGCCGCGCTGGCGCGGCTCTCGCGTCAGGGCATTCCGTTCGTCTCGGTGATGACCGACCCCACTACCGGCGGCGTGTCGGCCTCGCTTGCCATGCTCGGCGATGTGAACATGGCCGAACCCAAGGCGCTCATCGGTTTCGCCGGTCCGCGCGTCATCGAGCAGACGGTGCGCGAGACCCTGCCCGAGGGCTTCCAGCGCAGCGAATTCCTGCTGGAACACGGCGCCATCGACATGATCGTGGACCGGCGCGAAATGCGCGACAAGCTCGCGGCGCTGCTGGCGATGCTTACGCGTCAGCCGATGCCGAAAGAGGGCGAGGAAGTGAGACGTGAGGGATAAGGGGTAAAACAACAGGACCGGGTTTATCAAACTCTGCTTACACCTCGCCCCTCACTCGCAACACTCATCGGTACTGCTCTGTAAAATTCAAGCATGCGTTTCTCAACGCTCCATGATTGGCTTGCCTGGCAGGAGCAGTTGCACCCCAATGCGATTGATCTGGGCCTGGAGCGCGTGCGGCGCGTGCTTCAGGCGATGCAGCTTGAACAACCGCCGTTCAAGGTGCTGACCGTAGGTGGCACCAACGGCAAGGGTTCGTGCGTGGCGTTTCTGGATGCCATGTTGCGCGCCCAGGGCTACCAGGTCGGCGCCTACACCTCTCCGCATCTGTTGCGTTACAACGAGCGTGTCAGCATCGGTGGCAGGGAAATACCGGATGCCGAGCTGTGCGAATCATTCGCACGGGTGGACGCAGCGCGCGGCGCAACCAGCCTCACGTATTTTGAATTCGGGACTTTGGCGGCGCTGGATATTTTCCGCAATCATCGGATTGAGGTCGCCGTGCTGGAGGTGGGCATGGGCGGGCGGTTGGATGCGGTCAACGCCGTGAACCCGCTGGGCGCGCTCGTGGTTTCCATTGGCCTGGACCACCAGGAATGGCTGGGTCCGGACCGCGACAGCATCGGTTACGAGAAGGCCGGCATTTACCGTCGCGGCCGGCCTGCGATTTGCGGCGACCGCGATCCACCGCCGCGTTTAATGCAGACCGGGCGACAAATCGGCGCCGATTTGCAGGTGCTCGGCCGGGATTTCGATTGGCGCGCAAGCCGCGGCGGCTGGAACTGGCAGAACGGCGCGACGCACATTGGAAATCTGCCGTCACCAAACATTCCAGGTCGTATTCAGTACGACAATGCGGCCAGCTCAATCGCTTTATTGCGGGCGGTGCGCTCGGAGCTTGCTGTGAGCGCGGCCGCAATCCGCAAGGGATTGCGGCAGGCCAGGATCGGGGCGCGATTTGAACGCGTGCCGGGCGAAGTCGAGTTGATCTTTGATGTCGCGCACAACCCGGACGCCGCACGCGTGCTGGCATCCAATCTGGATGCTACGCGCGGTAGCGGGCGCACCATCGCGGTGGTCGGCATGTACCGGGACAAGGCGGCCGATGCCGTCGCCCAGGCACTGGGCGAGCGCATTGATTCCTGGCATCTGGGGGGACTCGGCGGGCCGCGCGGGCAGACCGCGGCGGAACTGGCGGCGCGTGTGCACAGTGCGCTGCCGCGCGCGTCATTGCATACACATGCTTCGGTCATTGACGCCTGGCAGGCGGCAGGCGCCGCTGCCGGGCGCGGCGACCGCATCGTGGTCTTCGGTTCGTTTCAAACCGTGAGCGCAATCTTGCGCATTTTGCGCGAATCGGTTACCAATGTGGCCTGAAGCGGCAGGTACGCCGCAATGGAGACCGGGCAATGCTGATCGGATTGAAAGAGCGCCTGATCGGCGCCGCGGTGCTGGTGGTTCTGGCGATCATCATCATTCCCTGGGTGCTGAAAGGCGGTTCGGGCCCGGGCACCACGGTGACCCGGCAACTGGCTTTGCCGCAGGCTACGACCGCGCCGGCCGCGGAGAGCGTCTATCACCTGGCCTTGAACGGCCCGACGGATGCCAGCACCCGTTCCGTGGCCGCAACTGCGCAACCGGCTCCGGCCACGGCGACCAGCCACGCCGCGATGCCGGTAGTGCGACAGCCGGTGGCAACCAAACCTTCCGCACCGGCGGTGACGCCGGTTCCGGCACCGCACGCGGCAATACGCGGCAAGTGGGCCGTGCAAGTGGGCAGCTATGCGAATGAGCGTAACGCGCGCACGGTCGAGCGCAAACTTGCGCAGCGCGGCTATCACGCCTATGTGAGCCGCTACCGCAAGAGCGGGCACACGTATTATCGCGTGCGTGTCGGCCCCTATGCTGACCGGGCGGCAGCGGAGCGTGTGGTGTCGGGAGTGGCGCGTGCCTTTGGCGGCCGGGCCGAGGTGGTGCCGAACAGTTGAAGGCGTGCGGCATGCGCCTCTGTTAGAATGTCACCCCGTTTTCGAGGCGGTACGCCGGGTAGCCAAGGCGCGCATGAATTGGGCTGACTACCTCATCATTTTCATCATCGTAGTCTCGGCCCTCATCAGCCTGTGGCGCGGTTTCCTGCGTGAGGCGGTGTCGCTGATCACTTGGATCGTGGCCTTCTGGGTGGCGTTGCGCTTTGCCTCGCAGGTCGGCGACGCCTTCAAGGTGATTCACAACCCTGCGGTGCGCATGATCGTGGGTTTCGTGATCCTGTTCGTGGTGATTCTGATCATCGGCATGCTCGTCAATCTGGTGCTCGGCAAGCTCATGGCACACAGCGGAGCGAGTGCCGGCGATCGCACCTTGGGCGTGATCTTCGGTCTGGTGCGCGGCGTGGTGATCGTGGCGGTGCTGGTAATCGTGGTGGGCTTCACCACGTTGCCGAAGAACCCTTGGTGGCATGAGTCGCGGCTGATTCCCTATGCGCAAGGTGCCGCAGGCTGGATGCGCGCACTGCTGCCGCAGCCGGTGGCGGATGAGATGATGTCGGGCCTGAAGGCCGTGGCCGAACCCCGGCACAAACCCTAGCGAGGCGCGCGATGTGCGGAATCGTCGGAGTGGTGGGGCACAGCGATGTCAATCAGCTGCTCTACGACGCGCTGATTGTGCTGCAGCATCGCGGCCAGGACGCCGCCGGCATGATGACCTGCGACGGCGAGCACCTGCACCTGCGCAAGAGCAACGGCTTGGTGCGCGATGTTTTCCACCAGCGGCATATGCTGAGGTTGCGCGGCAGCATTGGCCTGGGCCATGTGCGCTATCCCACGGCCGGCTGTGCCAATTCCGCCGAGGCCCAGCCGTTCTACACCAATTCACCCTACGGCATTGCCCTCGGCCACAACGGCAACCTCACCAACGCGCGCGCCCTCAAGGACATGCTGTTCCGCGAGGACCGGCGGCACCTGAACACCGAATCGGATTCGGAAATCCTGCTCAACGTGTTCGCCCACGAGTTGCAGCGTAACGGCGGACTGGAGGCGGACGAGCGCGACATCTTCAAGGCGGTGGCCGCCGTACACCGCCGCTGCCGCGGCGGCTACGCCAATATCGGCCTGATTGCCGGCTACGGCATCGTCGGTTTCCGCGATCCCTTCGGCATCCGTCCCCTGGTCTTCGGCCAGCGCATCACCGACAAGGGCACCGAGTACATGATCGCGTCGGAATCGGTGGCACTGGACGTGTGCGGCTTCGAACTGATACGCGACGTGGCGCCGGGAGAGGCGGTGGTCATCGACCGTCACGGCAGGCTGCATACGCAACAATGCGCGGAGAAAGCGCTGTATTCGCCGTGCATCTTCGAATACGTGTACTTCGCGCGCCCGGACTCCATCATGGATGACATCTCGGTGTACAAGGCGCGCATGCGCATGGGCGACAAGCTGGCCGAAAAAATCCAGCGTGAATGGCCGCAGCACGACATCGACGTGGTGATCCCGATCCCCGACACCAGCCGTACCAGCGCCTTGCAGCTCGCCAACGTGCTGGGACTCAAGTACCGCGAGGGCTTCATCAAGAACCGCTACATCGGCCGCACCTTCATCATGCCGGGCCAAAAGCAGCGCAACCAGTCGGTGCACCAGAAATTGAATGCCATTGACTTGGAGTTCAGCGGCAAGAACGTGCTGCTGGTGGACGATTCCATCGTGCGCGGCACCACTTCACAGCAGATCATCAACATGGCGCGCGAGGCCGGTGCCCACAAGGTGTATTTCGCCTCGGCGGCGCCGCCGGTGCGTTTCCCCAACGTCTACGGCATCGACATGCCGACGGTGAGCGAGCTGATCGCCCACGACCGCAGCGAGCAGCAGGTGGCCGAGTTCATCGGCGCCGACAAGCTCATCTACCAGAACCTCGACGACCTGATTGACGCGGTGCGGCGCGGCAATCCCAAGATCCAGCGCTTCGACACCTCGGTGTTTTCCGGCGAGTACATCACCGGCGACGTGACCGACGATTATCTGGCGACGCTCGCCCGGGAGCGTTCCGACGAGGCCAAACAGAAGCGCGTGCGTGACGATCGCCAGGTCATCGAAATGTATAACGTCTCCTGACGCAACCTGCTTTACCGAAGTACGCATGGACCGGCGCCAGTTCCTGTTGCACCTGTTCCAGCGCGGCCTGGAGGCCGTGAACGGCCGTTGTTGCGTGTTCGCGGCGCTGCGCGGACGGCGGTATTCCGCGCCGTTGTACCTGGTGGCCATCGGCAAAGCCGCGGATTCCATGACCGCGGGTGCGCTGGATGCGGTCGGCAGCCAACTCACTTCCGGCCTGGTGATCACCCGCTATGGGCATCAGGACTCGCCGGTGTATCGCGATCCGCGCATCGTGCTGCTCGAAGCCGGCCATCCACTCCCGGATGAACACAGTCTGGCGGCCGGCAATGCGCTGCGCCTGTTCCTGGCGGACGCACCGGCGGACGCGCATTTTCTGTTTTTGATCTCGGGCGGCGCATCCAGTCTGGCCGAGGTGCCGATGGCCGGAATCTCGCTCGCGAACCTGCGCATGCTTTCCCGCTGGCTGCTGGCCAGCGGTCTGCCGATTGATGCCGTCAACCGCGTGCGTTCCGCATTTTCCCAGATCAAGGGCGGCCGGCTGCTCGCGGATATCGGCGGGCGCCACACTGACCTGTTGCTGATCTCGGATGTACCCCGGGATGTGCCGGAGCATATCGGATCGGGCCTGTTGCTGCCGCCGCTGGCCGGAGCCTTGCCGGAATTGCCGGAGCAGTTCACGAACTTGAATCCGCAGTGGCCGCTGCCGCCGGTCGAGGCCGGTAATGTGTCGGTGCACATGCTCGCGACCAATGGCCAGGCACGCCGGGCCGTGCAGGAGGCCGCGGCCGGGGCGGTGGACTGTACGCATGTGCATGCGGATTTTCCGGCCGGCGATGCCGCGGCCTGCGGTGAACGCATCGCCGAATTCATGCTGCATGCCGAGCCGGGGCTGCACATCTGGGGCGGAGAAACCGTAGTGCGCCTGCCGGAGCATCCGGGACGCGGCGGACGCAACCAGATGCTGGCGCTGGCCGCGGCGCGCAGGTTGGCGGGGCGCGGGGACATACACATGCTCGCGGCCGGCACCGACGGTACCGACGGCAATTCCAACGACGCCGGGGCGCTTGTGGATGGCGGCACCTTGCAGCGCGGCGGCGAGGGCGGATTCGATGCGGCCGATTGCCTGGCGCGCGCCGACGCCGGCAATTTCCTGGAAGCCAGCGGAGATCTGGTCTATACCGGTCCGACCGGCACGAACGTCATGGATCTGGTGATTGCCTTCAAATCCGGTGAGGCCACCGCAGCATGAATGGCGCGTGCGCACCGACGCGTTAGCCGCCGGTCACCTGCTGGCCTGCCCCACGCCGCGTGCATGGCTGGATGCGGCACCGCGCCAGCAGGATCTGCTGCTGCTGGATCATGCCAATTGCGAAAAGAAAGCTGCGGCGACGGCGTTCAGTCTCATGTTCCAGTATGGCGACCGTTACCCGGATTTGCAGGAACCGTTGTCGCGTCTCGCGCGCGAGGAGCTGCGGCATTTCGAACAAGTGACACGCCTGTTGCGCCGGCGCGGTATCCCGACTCGACCCCTGGGCGCCGCGCGTTATGCCGCGGGCCTGCGCCGCCATGCACGCAAGCATGAGCCCGGGCGGCTGGCGGATCTGCTGCTGGTGGGCGCGTTTATCGAGGCCCGCTCCTGTGAACGCTTCACAGCGCTGTCCACCGTGTTGGATGCCGAGCTCGCGGATTTTTATGCCAGTCTGGCCGGAGCCGAGGCCCGACATTTTTCGCTGTATCTCGCCTTGGCGCAGCGCTATGCCGGCGCGGACCTCGGCATGCGCCTGGCGGCATTTGCCGAAACGGAACGGGAACTGATTGAAGCTCCCGACCGGGAATTCCGCTTCCATAGTGGGATCCCGGCGGGTATTGCCTAGCCGGGAGATTTGAACGGGCGTGCTACTACCGATCTAATTCGATTTGTTACAACGCGGGTCGCGTAACTCGAATGTACTTTCATCCACTGCCAGCACGCTGGCTTGTTCGTACCAGTCTCCCAATACGATGCGGGTCAAATTGCGCCCGTTGGTGCCGATGCGATGCACGCCCGGCCGATGGGTGTGGCCATGGATCAGGCGCGTGACCCGGTGCTCCTGCATCACGCGCTCGACTTCCTGCTGGTTCACATCCATCAAGTAACCGGGTTTGGCGGCCGTCTGAGTCTGGCTCTGGGCGCGTGCCCGTTGTGCAAACCCGCGCCGTTCCACAAGCGGTTTGGCGAGGAAGGCTTTTTGCCACGCGGGGTCGCGCACTTGGCGGCGGAATTTCTGGTATTCAAGGTCATCGGTGCACAGCAGGTCACCGTGCATCAGCAGCGTGAGCGTGCCGTACAGCTCCACGCGCGTGGGATCCGCAAGCAGCGTGCAACCCGTCTGGCCGCTGAATCCGGACCCGATCAAAAAATCCCGGTTGCCGTGCATGAAGTACACCGGCACGCCCGTGGCGGTGAGCGCACGTACCGCCGCGATGACTTCGGCGTGATGCGGATCCGGGTCATCGTCGCCGATCCAGGCCTCGAAGAAATCGCCGAGGATGTACAAGGCCTGTGCGTGACGTGCCTCGCGCGTGAGGAATTGCAGAAACAACTGCGTGATCCGCGGCCGTGCGGGGTCCAGATGCAGGTCGGAGATGAACAGGGTGGTCATGGATCTCAATTGGTGGACTGCGGCAGGACCCGGGCTTTCAGGATCACGACCGGCGTGAGCGGTGCGTCCTTGTCGAAAGGGCCGACCTTGCCGGTGGGCACGGCGGCAATCTTGTCCACCACCGCCATGCCCTGAACCACCCGGCCAAACACCGCGTAACCCCAGCGATCCGGGCGCGGATCGAGTTTCTTGTTGTCCACCAGATTGATGTAGAACGCCGCCGTGGCCGTGTGCGGAGCGCTGTCGCGCGCCATGGCGATGGTGCCGCGCAGATTGGAGAGACCGTTACCGGATTCATTGGGTATGGGCGCGGCGGTTTTCTTTTCCCGGTAGGCGGCGGTGTAGTCGCCGCCCTGAATCACGAAACCCGGTACCACGCGGTAAAAGCTGGTGCCGTTGTAGAAACCGGTTTGCACGTAATGCAGGAAATTCGCCACGCTGAGCGGGGCGCGCTCACGGTCCAGTTGCACCACGAAAGTTCCCAGGCTGGTTTCGATGGCGACATCCGGATACGGATCCGCCGGCGCCGCCGGCTGCACCGGAATCTGGCTGCAGGCACCGAGCGCGAGCAACACCGTTGATGCCATCAGGCGTTTAAGCATGCGTGTACTCCTTGGGCGCTGGTCATGATACGGGCAGTGCCGGAAATATGACAGCCGCACCGGGTGGGGAATATCGGCCCTGATAGAATGCGCGCCATGACGCTGCGCACCCG
>DATEJV010000099.1:0-10491 GCA_035277745.1 Gammaproteobacteria bacterium
GAAGCACGCGGCCTGAAATCTTTTCACCAGAAGCCGACAGTGACAAACAATTGACAACCAACCCAATCGAGCGCAACGGGGCTCGAAAATGGGTTGCTACCATGCGTGCAACCCGGCGAGCGCCTGAGCTGCTGTAGCGAGACTCCGATGCGCGCGCTGGAAGGAACGGCCGAGACGCAGCACGGACGGCAAATCCTGCGGGCGTTTCAGCAGACCGGTCATTACCTTGAGGTGCGGATGTTGGGTTTCCACAGCCGCAATCACCGTGGGCGGCAAAGACGCACCGGCCGCGTCCAGCAACACGCGCAGCACCGCAAATTCCGCGCCTGCATGTGCCGCCACGGCGGCGACTGCGGCTGCCTCCATATCCACCATCAGGGCGCCGGTCTCCAGTGCGGCTTGGGCTTTTTCGCCCGGCGTGAACAGCGGCTGCTTTGTGGTCACCAGGATTCCCCGGTGGATAAATGGAACGCCCATCCGGGTCAGCGCCAAATCGAGCTCGGCATGAAACGCAGCTGACGCTTTGTGGCGCGTGCCACTCGCCGCGTCGTGGATAATGTCCGGCAAAAACAGCGTACCCGGCCGCAGCGCCGGATCAAGCCCACCCGCCGTGCCCCAGACCAGTAGACGACGTACGCCGGAGGCAAGCATTTGTGCCGCTGCTTCGCGTGCACGCTCGATGCCCATGCCGCTGACGCACAACTGCCAGCCATGCTGTGTAAGGATCTGGGCGCTGCGCGCTTCAAATTCCAGCGGCGCGAGTACTCCGACAGCAGATTCCTGAGTCAACTGAATACCTGCAATACCCAAACAATGAAATCGGCCACACCCCTCACCCGCCGCCGCTTTGCGGCGGCCGCCCTCTCCCCTCAAGGGGAGAGGGAATTATCCTTGCCCGACGGAACAACAAGCCGGCGATAACGCGCCAGCGCCCAGAGCGGAAAGTAGGCGCTGTAGCCGTGGTAGCGCAGATAGAACACGTGCGGGAAGCCCGGCGCGTTGAACTGCCCGGTGTGCCACAGGCCGTCCGCGCCCTGGGTGCGCAACAGCCAATGGATGCCGCGCGCCACGGCCTCACTCTTGCCTTCGCCCGCCGCCATGAGCCCGAGCAGCGCCCACGCCGTCTGCTCGGGCGTGGCCGGTCCGTGGCCCGCGAGCGCGGAATCCTCGTAACTGTCGTTGGTCTCGCCGAAACCGCCGTCGGACTGCTGCATGGCTTTGAGCCAGTCCGCCGCACGGCGCACGCGCGCATCGCTGGCGGGAAAGCCGGCAAGTTCCAACGCCGCCAGCACCGACCAAGTGCCATATATATAGTTGGTGCCCCAGCGTCCCCACCAGGAACCGTTCGCCTGCTGCGTGCGCGTGAGCCAGCGCAACGCGCGCGCGCGCGGCTCCCGGCAACGCTCGCCCAGCAGGGAAAACAAGGCCACGCAGCGGCCGGTCACGTCCTCGGTGGGCGGGTCGAGCAGCGCGCCGTGATCCGCGAACGGAATCTCGTTGAGATAGTAATGCGTGTTGTCGGCATCGAAGCTCGCGAAACCGCCATTGCGCGACTGCATGCCGGCCAGCCAGTCCGCGGCGCGTGCGATGCGCCAGCGGTAATCCGCGACGCCGCTGCGCTGCATCGCCCAGGCGACCGCGGCGGTATCGTCGAGGTCCGGGTAGTAATCGTTGCGGTACTGGAACGCCCAGGCGCCGCTCGCGAGCCGCGGCCGGTAGGCGCGCCAGTCGGCCGGCTCGTCCAGCAACTGGCGCGCCGCCAGCCAGTCGAGCGCGCGGCGTACTTCACGTTCCGCGCCGCCGGCTTCCTGCAGCGCAAGTGCGGCGAGCGCCGTGTCCCACACCGGCGACACGCACGGCTGGCAATAAGCCTGGTCGCCGCGTTCCACGAGCAGCACTTGCAGCGCGCGCTTCGCGGTTCTGCGCAGTGCATGATCCGCGGCATAGCCGAGCGCGGCGAGCGCCTCGTAGGCATTGACCATGGCCGGAAAAATCGCCCCCAGTCCGTCCTCGCCGTTGAGGCGCGCGACGATCCAGCGCTCGCAGCGCTTGAGGGCCAGGCGCCGCACCCATCCGGGAATCAGCGGATCGCAGAAGCGTGCAGCGTGCTCCAGACCCAAAAACACGCGGTTCAGCAGCGAGCGCACCGGGAACCAGTGACGCACACGTTCCGGCGGCACGCTGAACAGTTCCGCCGCCCCGATGCCGCGCGGATTGCGCGCCTGACCGCGCAGGCTGTAGAGCACCAGCAGCGGCACCATCACGGTGCGCGACCAGTAGGACACCTTGAGGAAATGGAAGGGGAACCAGCGCGGCAGCAGCATGAGTTCGACGGGCATGTAGGGTACGCCGCGCCACGGGATCTGGCGGAACTGCGCCAGCATGATGCGCGTGAACACGTTGGCGCGCGCCGCACCGCCGAGCCTGAGAATCACGTCGCGCGCGCGCCGCAGGTGCTCGGTTTCGGGCGCGTCGCCCGCGAGCTTGAGCGCGTAATAGCACTTCACGCTGCAGGAAATGTCCGCTTGGCCGCCGGGATACAGCGGCCAGCCGCCGCCGTCCAGCTGATGGGCGCGCAGATAGCGCGCCAGGCGCTGTTGCAATGCCGCGTCCACCTCATCCATGTAGTGCATCATCAGGATATATTCGGCGGGGATGGTGCAGTCAGCCTCGAATTCGAAACACCAGTGACCGGCGTCGCGCTGGCGCGCGAGCAGCGCGCGGCGCGCACGCGCCAGGGCCGCGTCCAGCACGGAGTCCGCCGCCGGTGCGACACTCGCCGCTGCGCCATTGGCGCTCATCGCAGCGCCTCGGCTTCGGAGTCCGCGTCCGGCTGCGCAAGCACCGGCGTGAAGTCGCCGCTTGCGGGCGGCGGCAGGCGGTGCGCGAGCAGCGCGAAGCTCGCCTTGAGCAGCGCATCGGAACCCGCGGTGAGCTTGCACCAGGCGACAGTGCGGTACACGCTGCGCCGCGTGATTTTCACCTGCGCGCCGCGTGCGAATCCCGGATGCGCCAGCAGCTTGCGCTGCGTGAGCAGCGCCATGAACAGCGCCCACAGGCAGAAATTGCGCAACCCGGTCTCGCGTGACGGCAAGATCAGCGTATAGCGCAGCGCGTTTTGCGCGTGCGCGTGCGCGAGCCCGAGCAGACGCCGGTAGCCGCGCGCGAAGCGCGCGTCGCCGGCACGCACCGCGGCGAGTTCCAGACCTTCGGCCAGGAACACGTCGCGCGGCAGCCAGCAGGCTCCCTGCGTACGGTCCTCCCAGAAATCCTTGAGGATGTTGGTCATCTGCAGGCACTGGCCGAAAGACACCGCGAGGCGCAGCAATTCCACGCGCCGCGGCGCAAGTTCCGGCAGGTAGCCGATGAACAGGCGCGTGAGCATCTCGCCCACGCAGCCCGCCACCACGTAACAGTAATGCGCATGCGCGGCGAGATCCGCGAGGCCCGCGGTGCTTTTGCCGCGTTGAAACGCGGCCATGCCGCGGCCCATGACCGCGACGCATTCGGCCAGGGCCGCGCGCTGATCGGCAGCAAAGCCCGCGGTGATCGCCAGCACGCGCGGCGTCTCGGCGATCAGGCGGCGTTCATCATCGCTGGCCTGCGCGGTAAGTCGCGCACCGAAATCGCGTGCAAAAGTCGCAGCATCGCCGTGGCCTTCGACCGCGGCGATGAAGCGCTCATAGAGCGCCGCCTGTGCTACCGGATCGAGTGCCGCGTGGTCCTCGATGGTATCGGTGATGCGGCACAGCAAATAGGCGTTGCCGATGACCGGCTCGAGTTTCGGCGGCAACACCGGGATGGTAAGCGCGAAGGTGCGCGACACGCCATGCAGCAGTGCGCGCTGCAGCGCGAGGTCGTCCGCGGCACTCATCGCGGCGCGGCTCCGCTCCGGGCTTGCGGCAGTTTGCCGTGACCCGGCCGCGGCCGAAGGTAACCGTGTTCCGCATACCAGGCGAGCGCATCGCGGAACGCGGCGGCGGCCGGCCGATGGCGATAACCCAGCTCGCGCTCGGCACGCGCCGAACTGTAATACATCGGATGGCGTGCCATGTGCAGCTCATCGCGCGTGAGGCGCGGCGTGCCCGCGGTGAGCCGCGCTGCGGTTTCCGCGAGCCAGGCGAACGGCATGAGCAGCCCGGGCGCGAGCTGGATGCGCGGCGCACGCACGCCGGCGAGCTGCGCGAGCGCGGTGAATATGTCCCTGAGCGACAGATTTTCTCCGCCCAGGATGTAGCGTCGCCCGGCCTGGCCGCGCTGATACGCGTACAGGTGCCCGAGCGCCACGTCATCCACGTGCACGATGTTCAGGCCGGTATCGAGATACGCGGGCATGCGCCCGCGTGCCGCCTCCA
This sequence comes from Gammaproteobacteria bacterium, assembly GCA_035277745.1. Taxonomy (GTDB): domain Bacteria; phylum Pseudomonadota; class Gammaproteobacteria; order Natronospirales; family REEB76; genus REEB76. The sequence goes on from DATEJV010000099.1 coordinate 4,356, forward strand.
GCACCATGCGCCCGGTGGGCGTGGGCTTCGCGTCGCGCGGCCCCACCGGCGCGGAAGGATTGACGATCACCGCGGGCAGGCCCGACTCCGCCGCGAGCCGCGACACCTCCGCTTCGGCCAGGAATTTGGAACGCTTGTAATGGCCGATCATGTCGGCGAGCGTCGCGGGCGTGTCCTCGTCGGCGGGCGCATTGTCCGCGCGGCGACCAAGCGCCGCCACGCTTGAGGTGTACACCACGCGGCGCACGCCGCGCGCCAGCGCCGCCTGCATGAGCGCGTGCGTGCCGTCCACGTTCACGCGGTAGAGCGATGCGGGATCGGTGACGAACAGGCGGTAATCGGCCGCGACGTGCACCAGACCATCGCAGCCCGCGAGTGCCGGGCTCAAAGTCTGCGGCATATTCAGGTCGGCGTCCGCGATTTCCACTTCCAGCCCGGCGAGCAGCTCGCGTGCCGATGAGTTGCGCACCAGCACGCGCACCGCGTAGCCCGCATTGAGAAACGCGCGCGTGACCGCGGATCCGACAAAACCGGTGGCGCCGGTAATCGCCACACGTTCAGGCATTTAGCGCTCCCTGGCCACGCAACGGGCGTTACAGTTTAACGCGCGCCATGAGGCCGGTGTTATACTTCACGCACGTGTCGGTGTCTGCAGCGCCAATCCGTCGGACATTTTCGACAACGCGGAGAACCAGCCCATGCAAGTACTACTCGCCCAGCCCCGTGGCTTCTGTGCCGGGGTGACGCGTGCCATTGATGTGGTCGAGCAGGCGCTCAAGATTTTCGGCCCGCCGGTGTATGTACTGCATGAGATCGTGCACAACCAGCACGTGGTCAACGACCTGCGCGGCAAGGGCGCGATCTTCACCGAGAACCTCGCGGACGTGCCCAAGGGCGCGGTCACCATCTTTTCCGCGCACGGCGTGTCCGACCAGCGCGTGCAGGAAGCGCGCGAACGCGGCCTCAAGGTGATCGACGCCACCTGTCCGCTGGTGGCCAAGGTGCACGTGCAGGCGCAGAAATACGAGCAAAGCGGTTACGAACTCATCATCGTCGGCCATCCGGGACATCCGGAAGTCGAGGGCACGCGCGGCCGCATCAGCGGCCCGGTGCACGTGATCTCCGAACCCGCGGAGGTTGCGGCCCTCACGGTGCGCGATCCCGAACACGTCGCCTACGTCACCCAGACCACGCTCTCGGTGGACGACACGCTGCAGGTCATTGCCGCGCTCAAGCAGCGCTTTCCGGGCATCCGCGGGCCGGAGACCAAGGACATCTGCTACGCGACCCAGAACCGCCAGAACGCGGTGCGCGAACTCGCCAAGAACGCCGACGTGATCGTGGTGGTGGGCGCACGCAACAGCTCGAACTCCAACCGCCTGCGCGAAGTCGGCGAACAGGCCGGTGTGCGCTCCTACCTGGTGCAGGATGCCAGCGAACTGCAGCGTTCCTGGTTCAAGGCCGAGAATCACGTGGGCGTCACCGCCGGCGCCTCGACGCCCGAAGCGCTGGTCACCGAAGTGCTGGCCAAGCTCGCCACCTGGGGCCACGCCGAGGTACGCAAGATGGAGGGGCCGGCGGAGCGCGTGAAATTCCTGCCGCCGCAGGAACTGATTGCCAACGAAATAAAAGCCAGAGGCTAATCACCATGTCGATCCCCCTACGCCAGCAACTCAAGGTCGCGTCCTACATCATCAGCCAGAAACTGCACGGCGTAAAACGTTATCCGCTGACGTTGATGCTGGAGCCGCTGTTTCAGTGCAACCTCGAATGCCCCGGCTGCGGCAAGATCGACTACGAGTCGCATATCCTGAAAAAACGCCTGTCGGTCGAGGAATGCATGCACGCGGTGGACGAGTGCGGCGCGCCCATGGTGTCGCTGGCCGGCGGCGAACCGCTGATTCACAAGGACATCAAGGAGATCGTCGCGGGCTTCATCACGCGCGGCAAGTACGTGTACCTGTGCACCAACGCGATTCTGCTGGAAAAGAAACTCGACCTGTTCACGCCGTCCCCGCAGCTCACGTTCTCGGTGCATCTCGACGGCCTGCGCGCACGCCATGACGAAAGCGTGGCGCGTGCGGGCGTATTCGACGTCGCCACCGCGGCGATCCGCGAGGCCAAGCGCCGCGGTTTCCGCGTCAACATCAACACCACGCTGTTCACCACCGCCAAACCCGACGAAGTGGCGGAATTCTTCAGTTTCGCCACCGAAGACCTCAAGGTTGACGGCATCACGTTCTCGCCGGGCTTTGCCTACGAGCACGCGCCGCGCCAGGACGTGTTCATGGGCCGGCGTCAGTCCAAGGAACTGATGCGCAAGATTTTCACCAACCGGAAGCACAACCGCCGCAAGTGGGCGCTGTCGCAATCCAGCCTGTTCATTGACTTCGTGTGCGGCAACCAGGGCTACCAGTGCAGCGCGTGGAGCATGCCGTGCCGCAACGTGTTCGGCTGGCAGAAGCCCTGCTACCTGCTGGTGGATGAAGGCTACGTGCCGACCTTCAAGGATCTGATCGAAAACACCGACTGGGAGCACTACGGCGTCGGGCGCAATCCCAAGTGTGCCAACTGCATGGCGCACTGCGGCTTCGAAGGCACCGCCGCCGACGATGCGTTCCTGCATCCCCTGAAGGCCCTGTGGGTGCGCATGCGCGGCCCGAAACTCACCGGGCCGTTTGCCCCGGATCCGCCCATGCAATATCCACCGCGCCCGCCGCGGGCTCCGGCGCGCGCACCGCAACCCGTCTCGCAGGTGCAACACTGATCAGCGCGCGTCGCGCGCCGCCTGCACTCCGCGCGTGCTGATTCCTGCCGCCCTGTCGCTCCTGCTGTGGCTGCTGCTCGTGCTCGCGCCATGGCAAGCATGGCGCTGCCGCGAACGGCTCGAGCCCGAATCGGGCGCCGCTCCTCTGCCTTCCGATTTCAGCGTGCTGATTCCCGCGCGCAATGAAGCCGCAGTCATCGCTGAAACCCTGGCGGCCTTGCGCGCGGACGTGCCTGAAGCGCCGGTCGTGCTGGTGGATGACCAATCGGACGACGCCACCGCGGAACAGGCGCGTGCCGCCGGCCTGCGCAATCTCACGCTCGTGTCCGGCGCGCCACCGCCGGCCGGCTGGAGCGGAAAACTCTGGGCGCTGCAACAGGGGCTCGCCGAGGTCAAGACCGCGCGCGTGCTGCTGCTGGATGCCGATATCGAGCTCGCGCCCGGCATGCTCGCCGCGCTGCAACGCAAGGCGGACGAGGGATATGCACTGGTGTCGGTGCTCGCGGCACCGCGTTTTGAAGGCGCGGCTGCACGCTGGCTGCTGCCGGCATTCGTGTATTTCTTCAAGCTGCTGTATCCGTTCGCGCTTGCCAACCGTCCCGGCAATCGCGTGGCCGCGGCCGCGGGCGGCGTGATTCTGATTGACCGCCAGGTGCTGCTGGACGCCGGCGGCTTCGCCGCCTGGCGCGATGCCATCATTGATGACTGCACGCTCGCGGCGCGCGTCAAACACGCCGGTCAGCGCAGCTATCTCGGCCTGACGCACGGCGCCCACAGCCTGCGGCAACAGAACCTGGCCGGGATTATCGCGATGATCGCGCGCAGCGCCTATGTGCAGTTGCGCGAATCCCCGTGGCTGCTGCTCGGCACCAGCGCCGGCATGCTGTTGGTATTCTGGATACCGCCCGCGGCGCTGGCCTTCACGGGCCTGACCCGCTGGCTGGGGCTGGCGGCATTGCTGGTGATGATGCTCAGTTATCTGCCGACACTCTTATATTATCGGCGCAACCCGCTGGCCGCCGTGGGCCTGCCGCTGACGGCCACGGCGTTTCTCGCCGCCACCTGGTATTCGGCGCTGCGCGCCTGGCTGGGCACACGCAGTGTGTGGAAGCAGCGCCGTTATCCGCGCCGCACCGGCTGAGCGCGCGTCCCGGGTCCGAAAGTTCGAGGGGCAAGTCAGCATGGTCTTCCGCGGAATCCCCGACCCTGAACGGCATCGCCATCCCTGGCTCGCCTGGCTGTTCGAATGCGGTTTCGATTTCACGGTCATCAGCGCGTATCGCCGCGAGGTGCGGTATCCGCCGGACTTTCGTCTGCCGCCCGGGACCGTGGTGATTTCCAACCACCAGCGCGACGCGGATGCACCGATCGTCGGCACCAGCCTGTGCCAGCGCCGCGGCCTGCGCTTCACGCGGCCGTTGACGCATTTCGCGGCGCGCGAGGATTTGTTTCGCCGCGGCTTTCTCGCTGAATACATATCCGGCTGGCCGCCGCCGCTGCCGCAACTGCTCGGCCGGATACCACTGCGCGGGTTCTTCGCAATCCTGCGCACCGAGCCGATACGCCGGGTGCGCGAGTTCAGTGCGGCGGAAACCCTGGAGGCGGCGGTCGCGGCCGGCCTCGGTGACCGCGATCCCGTAGCGGTGCTGAACGCGCGTGGCCAGCGCGACTTCGCCGCGCGCGGCGGTACGCTTCCCGCACGCCTTTCCGACCTCCGGCCGCCGATGCGACACGCACTTTGGGGCCTGCGGCGCCTGCGCCGCAGTGCGCTGCAAGAACTCGCGCCCGCGTTCCGCGCCACAGTCGCCGCACAATTGCGCGGGTTTGCCGCACTCCTGGATGCGGGACAGTCGCTGTACTTCTCCCCTGAGGGCGTGATCTCCGCGGACGGCCGTTTCGGCCGCGTGCGCGCCGGACTGCGCCTGCTCTGCGGGCTCACCGCGGTGCCGCCGCGGCTGTTACCCGTGGCGCTCAGCTATGATGGGCTCGGTCCGGGCAAGCTGAGAGTGGTGATGCAGGTCGGTGAATTGCAGAATGCTCCGGATACCACGGACAACGCCGCATTTTCGACCGCGGTGCGCACGGCCATCCTGGACCTGCTGAACGTGAATCCCAGCCATCTGCTCGCAGCTTACCTGTCGGCCGGACCCATGAGCTTCAGCACCGCGGATTTCTGCGCCTGGTGGCAGCGTGCGCTTGCGACGCTCGGCCACTGCGGACTGAAAACCGATCCCGTGTTCGCCGGAACCGCTGCGGACACGCTTCCGCAACAGCGCCTGCAATGGCTGCGGCGCCAGTGCCTGGTGCGGCTCGAAGACGGGCGCTGGCAAAACCTGTGGCCGCGCAACGCGCGCGCCGGCTGGCCGACGCCCGCGCAACGCGTGGCGTACTTCGCCAACGGTTTCAGTGATTTGCTGCCCGGCTTCGCGCGCCGCCTTTGGCCATGAACCTGCACCCCTGGCTGGGCCGCGCGGCGCAGCCGGCGTTCATCCTGCCGGTGCTGCTGGCCGCGGCGCTGCTGATCTTCGCCTTCAAACTCGGCAACCTGGGCGAGGTGGTGGCACGCGTCAAGCTGATTCCGCTGAGCGTGTTGCTCGCGGCCTTGGGCTTTGCCTTCGTATATGTCGCGCTCAAGGCCCTGCAGCTGCACCTGCTGCTCGCCAATCTGGCGGTGCGCCCGGGCTTCGGGCCGTTCGCGCTGGCGTTCTCGGTCGGCGAGCTCACGCTCACCCTGCCGTTCGGCCTGTTCGCCCAGAACTGGATTCTTTCCGCCTCGGCCCGCATCCGCATCGGGCGCAGCGCGGCGGCTACCGTGGTGATGCTGCTCACCGAGATTGCCGTGGTATTGCTGCTGCTCGCGGTCATCGGCGTGCGCGGCTGGCCGCAACTGCGCCTCGCGGTGATCCTGGCGCTCATCGTGTTCGCGCTGGTGCTCGGCGTTTTCGTGCTCTACGTCCACCACGCGCATCGTCACCTGCAGCGCATCACGCACCCGTTGCTGCGCCGCATGCTGCAGGAAGGCGTGGAACTGCTCACCGGTCTGCGCCGCCTGTCACACCCGCGTATTCTGATCGTCAATCTGCTGATCGCCGCCGTTTACCTGTTCGCGCTGCTGGCGGCGTTCTTCTTCGTGGCGCGCGGCATGGGCCTGCACGCGCTCAGCTTCGTGACCGCAGCCAGCATCTACGGATTCGCGCTCGCCAGCGTGCTGCTCGGCGCCGGTCTGTTCACCCAGATCGGCACGGTGGAGGTGCTGGGCATGCTGGCCGCGCACGAATGGGGCATCAACTACACGGACGGCCTGGCCATGATGCTGGGTTTCCGCCTGGTGTGGACCGGCAGCATGTGGCTGATCAATCTGCCGGTGGT
>DATEJV010000100.1:0-9195 GCA_035277745.1 Gammaproteobacteria bacterium
TATCAGCAATCTGAGCTTGGCGCTGATACCAAGTAACACAAACCGACGTTCATCTTCCGAATGCTCCGGGTCATCAATCAGTCGCGCATACTCATCGTAAAACACCGTCATGGCTTCTTCGAAGCTGACTCCGTGCTTGCGTCGGTTTAGCCGGGACTTCCTGTCATCCCATTCGAACCGCAGTGCAGCCATGAACGCCAGTATAACTACATTGTAATGAATCGCAAGCGACCGGAGCAGCCTACGTCACGCGCTTGCGTTTTCGTCTGCACCACAGGCAGGAACAATACGGGTTGCAGTTCCGCCTGCTATTTCTTCGGCAGCGACAGGAATTTTGACGCGTCGTACCCACCGACCTGGAACTGTAAAGTTTCCGGGCCGTGATCTTTGGTAACCACATCCATCTCAATGAGCTTGGCCTTGGGCAGCATGGCAATGAAGCGCTGGTCGTCCCGGATGATCAGCGCGGGCTCGCCGGTAGTCGGGAGATAGGCTTTCCAGACCTCGCGCCTGCCATCCACCTGCATCGCCAGGTCGCACACGTTTTTGCAGACGAAACCATGCTCATGGCCGTACAGGTACACACTCTGAGGCCAGCCTGCGTGCCGCCGCAGTACCAGCTGCACGCGGGTATCCAGTCCCGAGGGCCGGCTGGAATAAATCGTGGCGGTATATTGCAAGCCGTCCTGATCGTTGGTCTGATACAGCCACAGGGCAGCGAGTTTGGCATGCTCGGCCCGGGCTTCAAGCATGGGCAGCGCTTTCTGAACTTCCGCCGACGCGGGAGTGCCGGGATATTTCTGGATGATATCGTGTGCGATGAGCACGGCTTGTGGCATTTTTTGCGCAGCCAGCAGTTGCCGGTAAAGCTCCAGCTCCTTGTTGGCCGCCGCTTGCGTGGCAGCCGACGCTGCGGTGGACGATGAGTTCTTTTGCGAACACCCGGAAATCGTCAGTGCCGCGGCGGCGGCGAGCATGACGACAATCGCAGACAACAACGAACGGGAAGGGCGGTGTCGGTACATGCAGAAAGTGTAACCGGACAGCTTGTGCTGCGCTACGCACCGCTGCCCAGTCACCCCCAGCCTGAGCTATGCGGCCCGGGATTCACGCTACGCGGTTGCGTGGCTGGCCTTGTGCAAACGCGGCGATATTCAGCGCCATTTCGCTGACCACCCGCTGACGCGCTTCACGCGTGGCCCAGGCCGTGTGCGGCGTGACGATGAGGTTCGGAATCCCCGGTTCGAGCAGCGCATTGCCGCGCACCGGCGGCTCTTCGGAAAGCACGTCCACGCCCGCGCCGCCCAGGCGATGAGCGCGCAGCGCCTCGGCCAGCGCCGACTCGTCGACGATGCCGCCGCGCGCGCAGTTGATGAGCAGCGCATCGCGCTTCATGCGCGCAAGCTCCGCGCGGCCGATGAGATGACGGGTATCGGGCAGCAGCGGCACGTGGATGCTGAGCACGTCCACTTGCGGCAGCAGTTGCGCGAGTGGCAGGCGGCCCGGACGCGTGTCGGCGGAATTGCGCGCGGCGATCAGCACCTGCATGCCCAGCGCTTCGGCGACACGCGCCACGGCGCGGCCGGTATCGCCATAGCCCAGAATACCGAAGGTCTTGCCCGCGAGTTCGCGGATGGGGTAATCCAGCAGCGTGAACTGCGGCGCACGCCGCCACGCGCCCTGTTGCAGCAGGGTTTCGTATTCCTTGAGATGCTGGGTAAGGGCCAGCACGAAGGCGAACACCTGCTGCACCACCGACAGCGTCGAATACGCCGGCACATTGTTGACCGCGATGCCGCGTGCGCGCGCGGCTTCCAGGTCTATGTTGTTGGTGCCGGTCGCCGCCACGCACACCAGCCGCACGCGCGCAAACTGCGCCAGCGCCGCGGCCCCGAGTTTCACCTTGTTGGTAATCACTACTTCGGCATCCGCGACTCGCGATGCCACCTGTTCCACGGGTGTGGCGGCGAAAGTGCGCAACTGGGTCAGCACTTTCCGCAGCGGCGCCAAATCCACGTCCCCCTCGCGGCTCACGGTATCGAGATCCAGAAATACCCCATGCATTCGGCTTTCTCCTTCTCATTGACGACCGGCGTAAACTACGCGCGAGCCATGACGGAAAACCTCACCCGCTTGCTGGCCGCAGTGCGCGCCTGCCGCGCCTGCGCAGGCAAGATTCCCGAACCGCGTCCGGTGCTGAGCGCGCATCGCGATGCGCGCGTGCTGATCGTGGGCCAGGCGCCGGGCCGCAAAGTCCACGAGACCGGCATCCCCTGGAACGATGCGAGCGGCGAGCGCCTGCGCACGTGGCTCAACGTGGACCAGGCCACATTCTACAACCCGCGCTGTTTCACCATCATTCCCATGGGTTTTTGTTACCCGGGCAAAGGTAAATCGGGGGATCGGCCGCCGCGGCCCGAGTGCGCCGAGTTGTGGCTGCCGCGCCTGCTGGCCGCGCTGCCGCACATCGAACTCAAGATCCTGATCGGCCAATACGCGCAGGCGCATTACCTGGGCGCACGCCGCAAGGCAAGCCTGACCGAAACAGTACGCCACTGGCGCGAATACTGGCCGGAGTACCTGCCCTTGCCGCACACTTCGCCGCGCAATATCGGCTGGTTCAAGAACAATCCGTGGCTCGAAAAAGAAGTCATCCCCGCGCTCCGCCGCCATCCGGCAATGCGCGCCATCCGCAAGGAACTGCACTGATGTACACACCCGCGGCTTTCAAGCTCGACGATACCCCACGTCTGCACGCGCTCATGCGGCGTTTTCCGTTCGCGCCGCTCCTGACCGCACACGACGGCGACATCGCCGCCACGCATTTGCCGTTCATGGTGGACGAGAAGCGCGGCAAATATGGCACGCTGCTCGCGCACATGGCGCGCGCCAATCCGCATTGGAAATTGTTCGATGGGCGGCGGGAATCGCTGGTGGTATTCACAGGTCCGCACGCCTACATATCACCGTCCTGGTACGAGAGTCCGGTGACCGTGCCCACATGGAATTATGCCGTGGTGCACACCTACGGCCGGCCGGTGATCGTCAGCGACAAGGCACGGGTACGCGCCATGCTGGAAAAACTCGTCGCCATCCACGAAGCCCATGTGCAACCGCCGTGGAGCACCGCGCAGGCGGGCGATTACCTTGACGACCAGCTCAAGTACATCGTGGCGTTCGAGATTGAAATCCAGCGCCTGGAAGGCAAATTCAAGTTCAACCAGAACCGCTCACGCAAAGACCAGGAAGGCGTGGTACATGCGCTTTCCGGTTCCGACGATCCACTGCAGCACGAAGTGGCGGAGATCATGCGGGCAAATTTAAAAGAACAGCCGTAGGAGCGGCGCTTCGTTGTCTTCCCCCTTTGGTAAAGGGGGCGAGGTGCAACGCACCGAGCGGCTGGCCATGGATGGCCATCCTGGACTTTCGGACAGAGCAGGATTGCGAAGTCCGAAAGGAGGGGGATTTGATTTGAAAATCCTCCCCCTCTCAGGCTGCGCATTCCGGCTTCGCCTGAAAGTCCAGGGTTGCCGTCCCTGGCAACCCGCTCGCTGCTGCGCAGCTCGCCCTCCTTTTGCAAAGGAGGGCGTCGAAATAATCGCGGTCGGATTGCTCTCGGCATCCATGCCTTTCGCATCACTCGTGCATCCCTGTACATCGGACACCGCTCCCACAGGAGGTCGCTCACACCATGCACGGGGAGATGCCATAGGAGCGCGATATTCGCCGCGTGAGTTCGCCAAATCCCCCCTCTTTCGCACGCTACAATCCTGCTGCGTGCGAAAGTCCAGGGCAGCCTTCCGTGGCTGCCCGCTTGGAGCTTCGCTCCTCGCCCCCCTTTTGCAAAGGGGGGAAGCGCGCCGGGCGTGCCGGGGGATTTTGTCATCGATATTCTGGAAGCGCGGCCGGAGGCCGCTCTTGCATTTAAAACAGACGCCGTTCGCCGCCTTCCAGTTCCAGCAGTTGCCGCTTGATTTTCAGCCCGCCACCGAAGCCGGTGAGTGAACCGTTGGCGCCGATCACGCGGTGGCAGGGCACGATGATCGGCAACGGGTTCTGGCCGTTGGCCGCGCCCACGGCACGCGACGCCTTGGGGCGCTGGATGCGTTGCGCCAGTTCGCCGTAGGACCAGGTTTTGCCGTAGGGAATGCCGCGCAGCGCGCGCCACACCTTGAGCTGGAACGCCGTGCCCTCGGGCGCGAGCGGCAGATCGAAGCTCTGGCGTTTGCCGTCGAAGTATTCACGCAGTTGCTTGATCACGGCGCGGAACGGCTTTTGGTCTTCGTGCCAGCCGGGATCCGGCTTGGCGGCATGCGGACCGTCCTGGAAATCCACCTGCCGCAATCCTTGTTCATCGCCCGCCAACAACAATTTTCCCACGGGAGTTTGCATGTAACAGTAATCCATATTGCACCTCGTCAGTGTTTGGGGCCGGCGCCGTCCGCCGCCGCCCGCCACAGGTACATGGCCGCGTACGCGCGCCATGGCCGCCAGTTTTCCGCGCGCCGGCGCAGCGCCGCCGGCGTCAGTGCGCGGCCGTGACCCGCCGCGCGCAATAGCACCAGATCGGAGGCCGGGAAGGCATCCGGTTCGTTGAACGCGCGCATCGCAACGTATTGCGCCGTCCAGTCGCCGATACCGGCGATGCCCTGAAAGCGCGCGAAGAATTCCTCATCGGGAAGCCCACCGGCAAACCGCAATTCGCCGCGTGCCACCGCCCGCGCCAGCGTGCGCAGGGTCCGCGCACGCGCGGCCGGCAGGCCGGCGATATCCGCATCCGCCAGCACCTCGGCGGACGGAAACACGTGCGTCAGGCCGCCGCGGTCAGCAAACTGCAGCAGCTCGCCATGCGCGCGCACCAACCGGCCCGCGAGCGTGGTCGCGCTGCGCACCGCCACTTGCTGGCCAAGCACCGCGCGCACCGCCAGCTCAAAACCGTCCCAGGCGCCCGGCACGCGCAGGCCGGGGTAACGTTTAATCAGCGGTTGCAGCCGCGGGTCGCGGCGCAGCTGCTGCGCAATCACCGCAGGATCGGCGGCGAGATCGAACATGGCGCGCACGCGCGCGACGATGCGCAGCAGGCCCGCGGACTCCGGAAAACGGATGCGTGCCTCCAGCGCATGCGCCCGCTTGAGCGCGTGCACTTCCAGCACGCCGTGCCGGTTCTCGAATACCAGGCTGCGGCGGTAGGCGCCGTCCCGGACCTCTTCCACGCCCGGCGTGGCGCGCAACGCCAGAAATGCGAGCAGGGCATGCCAGGCGTAGGGTGGGCGATACGCGAGGCGGAATACGTACTCGTCCGTGTCGGTGCGCGGCGCCTCGGCTTCGCGCAGCCGGCGCAATTCCGACGGCGTGCGGCCATACAGCTTGTGCAGCACGTCGTTGAAGCGGCGGATGCTCTGAAAGCCGGCCGCTAACGCCACCTGCGACATCGGCAAACGCGTAGCGTCAATCAATTGTTTGGCAAAATGCAGCCGCCGCGTCTGCGCGACCGCGATCGGCGGCGCGCCCAGATGCTGCAAAAACAGGCGGTGCAGATGGCGCGCGCTCACGCCGAGGCGCGCGGCCAGATGGTCCACGCTGCCTGCGTCGAGCGCGCCGTCCGCAATCAGTTTCAGGCCGCGGCTCACCGTGGCGGACGTGCCGTTCCACGCCGGCGTGCCGGGTGCGACCTCCGGCCGGCAGCGCAGACAGGGGCGGAATCCCGCTGCCGCTGCCGCGGCGGCGCTCGGGAAATAGCGCACGTTTGCGCGCTTGGCCGTGGGTGACGGGCAGACCGGCCGGCAATAGATGCCGGTGGAGGTGACGCCGATGAAAAACCGCCCGTCGAAGCGCGGGTCGCGCGCCAAACGTGCGCGGTTGCAGACGTGGGCGTCAAGCTGCGCGGGTACGGAGTCCATGGCGGCCACTATACCCCGGCCGCCGTCCCGCGCTAGCCATTTTCGGACGTGCGTGTCCGACCCAAAAAACGGGGCGGACCCTGTGGTCCGCCCCGTGCTCAGTCACTTGCGGACGGTGCTCAGCCGCAGGCCGGCGCGTTGCGCTGGGTGACGTTGAAATTCACCTGCTTCACGGCCGGCGCGAGCGCAAACGCAAACGGATTGGAGGCCCGCTGGGGATAGCGGCAGTTTGTTCCGGGGATGATGACCTCGACCGTCACGTTGGCCGTGTCGCCGGTGACGCTGAAGTCGGTGAAACGCACCAGATAGCCGCCGTGTTTCTGGTCGCCCAGAAACATGGCCAATACCATGTTCTTGGAGAAATCCACCGTCGGCTTGTCCGGCGCGCCCGACAGGTTGCCAAACGCCTGTGTCCAGAGTGCGTCGAGATCAGCCTGATTGTGTACGTCCTTGTATTGTTCATCCTTGATGTTGCTGTAATTGCCCATGCTCAACGGCTCGACGCCGTTGCCGCCACCGCCACCCATGCTCGCACAGCCGGCCAGCAGCAATGCGCACACCGCAGCCACGGCCAGGGGTTTCGTCAAAAACGTGCTTTTCACAATACACCTCCCAAGTAAGTTAAGGCCCGATTGTACCCCAGTCGCTCAATGCGTAACCCGGAGCAGATACACCGCGCGCACGTCGGCGCTGATCGAGAGCGTGCCCGGCGGATATTCCGCGCCGTCCGCATTCGCGGGCGCCGATTTTTCCATGAACATTACCGGCTGCGGGCGCACGAATGCGCCGCTTTCCGAAATGCTGTACACCGCACCGAGGCCTGCGCCCGCCGCCTCAGCCAGCGCCGCGGCGCGCGCGTGCGCATCGTCCACCGCCTTGGCGAGCGCCTGCCGGCGCAAGGCATCGAAGTCGCTGCGATCCATTGTAGTGCTGAAGCTGGTCACGCCTGCCGCCACCAGCGCGCCGATCAGATCGGCGTAACGGCGCAGATTGCGCAACGTGATGGCGATACCCCGGCCCACGCGCTGGCCGATGAACACCTGGCTGTTGTTCTGCCACTGGTATTCGGGCTGGATGGAAATCGCGGCCGCGTCGATATCGCGCTCGGCCACTCCCAGCTTGCGCGCCGCGGCAATCACCGCGCTGGCCCGGTGCTCCACCGCGCCGCGGGCCAGCGCCAGATCCTTGTCGGTTTTGCTCACCGCGACCGTGATGTGTGCTATGTCCGGTGCCACGGTCAGGCTGCCGTGCCCGCTCACCTGCACGTAGGGCGCAGACGGCAGCGCATCGGCGAGCACCGCCAGCGGCAACAGCAGCAGCACCGCGGCGGGCAATTTCAGCGCTGGCCTCATCCCGCCCACCTATGCGGCCAGAATGTATGCGAACATCAGCGGTGCCACGATGGTGGCGTCGGACTCGATCACGAAGCGCGGCGTGTCTTTGCCGAGCTTGCCCCAGGTGATCTTCTCGTTGGGCACCGCGCCCGAGTAGGAACCGTAGCTGGTGGTCGAATCGCTGATCTGGCAGAAATACGCCCACAGGGGCGTGGCCTGCTCCATGTCCTGCTCCAGCATCGGCACCACGCAGATCGGAAAATCGCCGGCAATGCCGCCGCCGATCTGGAAAAAACCCACGCCGCGGCCGGCGGCATTCTTCCGGTACCAATCCGCGAGCAGCATCATGTACTCGATGCCGGTGCGTACCGTGTGCACGTGCTGGATGTCGCGCTTCATGCAGTGCGCGGAAAAAATGTTGCCGAGCGTGGAGTCTTCCCATCCGGGCACGATAATCGGCAGGTTCTTTTCCGCCGCCGCCACCATCCACGAGTCCCGCGCGTCAATCTGGTGAAATTGCTTGAGCACGCCCGAGCGGATGATCTTGTACATGAACTCGTGCGGGAAAAAGCGCTCGCCTTTCTTGTCGGCCGCGGTCCACTCGGCCAGCACCGCGTCCTCGATGCGGCGGATGGCCTCGTCTTCCGGGATGCAGGTATCGGTCACGCGGTTCAGGTGGCGCTCCAACAAGGCCTGTTCTTCGGCGGGTGACAGGTGCCGGTAATGCGGCACGCGCACGTAATGATCGTGCGCCACGAGATTGAAGATGTCTTCTTCGAGATTGGCGCCGGTACAGGTGATGATCTGCACCTGGTCCGCGCGGATCATGTCGGCGAGCGACAAGCCGAGTTCCGCGGTGCTCATGGCGCCGGCGAGCGTCACCATCATCTTGCCGCCGGCCTTGAGGTGCGCCTTGTAGGCCTCGGCCGCATCTACCAGCGTGGCGGCATTGAAATGCCGGTAGTGGTGCTTGATGAATCCGGCCACTTCCTGGGCGTAAGCGAAGTGCGTGGAGCCCGGCTGATCGCGCATCGGCATGATCCTCGGCAAGTCAAAATGACTGGCGATTGTAGCGGCTCCGCGCCGCGCTGGAACGCCGCTCAGGCTTTTTTGCCCCTGGCCGGCAAGTGCAGGGTTTTCTCCAGATCCAGCGCGCGAATCGCGTCGAGCGCCGCCTCTTCCGCACCCTCCCGGCACAGGCCGCTGAACGCCGCGGTCTGGAGCGCTTCGCGCGCCGCGTCCAGGCAAGCTTGGCGCACGGCCTCGGCCAGCACGCGCGCATCATCGGCGGGCAGACGTTGCCGCATCACCGTCCGCCCTGCCGCGCAGTGAAAAAGTGCGCCCGTGCGCCGCCAGTCGTCGAAAACATTCCGCTACAATCCTCGCCGTCACCACCGCAGGACATCCTCCATGCCAGCCCAGCGCAGTCTCGGCCTTGCCACCACTACGTCCATTGTAATCGGCAACATGGTGGGCTCGGGTGTGTTCCTGCTGCCCGCGTCGCTCGCGGTTTACGGCGCCTACAGCCTTTGGGGCTGGGGCTTCAGCACCGTGGGCGCCCTGCTCTTGGCCTGGGTGTTCAGCAGCCTGTCACGCCGCCTGCCCAAGGCCGGAGGTCCTTACGCCTATCCACGCGAAGCCTTCGGGGATTTCGCCGGATTTCTCATCGCCTGGATTTACTGGCTCAGCATCCTCGGCACCAATGCGGCGGTGGCCGTGGCATTCGCCAGTTATCTCACGGTATTCATCCCGGTACTCGGCACAGTACCGCTGTATGGCGGACTGGCGGCCATCGCCGCGGTGTGGGTACTGACCGCACTCAATATCTGGGGCGTGCGCGCCGCCGGCAACGTGCAACTCGCGACCGTGATCCTGAAGCTCGCGCCCTTGCTGGCGCTGGCGATTTTCGGCTTTTTCTATTTCGATCCGAAACTGCTGACCACCGCGCACGTGACCGTGTC
>DATEJV010000101.1:0-3261 GCA_035277745.1 Gammaproteobacteria bacterium
GATTTCCAGTTTCGAGCCGGTGGCGAGCGCGCCGGCCTCGAAGCAGTGGCGCACTTTCACGCGCAGCTCTTCCATGTCCTTTACGGTTTCGCCGCGGATGATGTAGCGCGCGGAGGTGTGCGCCGGCACGATGTTGGGCGCCTCGCCGCCGTGGGTGCAGATGCCGTGAATGCGGTCGGTCTGGCGCATATGCTGGCGCAGCAGGCCGATGGATGTCTGCGCGATGGTGAGCGCATCCGCGGCATTGATGCCCAGTTCCGGAAACGCCGAGGCGTGCGCTTCCTTGCCGGTGTAATGCACGTCGAACATGGAGGCGGCGATGATCTTCGGCTGCAGCATGTCCATGGGCGCGGGATGCACCATCAGGGCGGCGTGCAATCCCCTGTAGGCGCCGCGCTCCAGCAGCAGCACTTTGCCGCCGGCATTGCCGATTTCCTCGGCGGGCGTGCCGAGCACCGTGATCGTCAACCCGGCGTCGTCGGCGACCTTGGTCGCAGCCAGCGCCGCGCCCACCGCCATCGCCGCGATCAGATTGTGGCCGCAGGCGTGGCCGACGCCCGGCAGGCTGTCGTACTCGGCCATGATGCCGATGTGCAAAGGCCCGTGGCCGGCGGTGGCGGAAAACGCCGTGGGTAAATCGCCGATACCGGTTTTCACCGCAAAGCCCGCCTGGTCGAGCATCTCCGCCAGCCAACCGCAGGCTTTTTCTTCCTCGAAGCCGAGTTCCGGGTGCGCGTGGATGCGGTGGCTCAGCTCCAGCAGCGATTTGCGTGCCGTGCTCAGGCGTTCACGCGCCGCTTGTTTGGTGTCCATGCTGCACCCCGCCATCGGAAAAGCCGCGATGATAGTCCCGGCACCATCGAATGCCAAAGCGACTTGCCGGCGGGTATCCCGCCGCGCTCCCTGAACGGGCGGAAAATGATAGGCTTTCCCGCGGCTTGGACGTGGGCTGGGGCAGTGGCATGAATTTATTTCCGGGTCTGATTCTGTGGCTGATTCTGCTCGTGGTGTGCTGGCCGCTGGCGCTGCTCGCACTGATTCTCTATCCGCTGGTGTGGCTGGTGTTGCTGCCGTTCCGGCTCGTGGGCATCAGCGTGGACGCGGTGTTCGAGCTGCTCGGTGCTATCCTGCGTTTGCCCGCGCGCTTGCTGCGCGGCCCCCGGAGCACGTGACGCATGTTCATGAATTCCGACTGGCACACGCAACTCGTGATCATCGGCCAGGTGATCGTGGCCATGATTCTGGGCGGCGTGATCGGCTTCGAGCGTGAACTCGCCGACAAGCCGGCCGGCTTTCGCACCCACACGCTGGTGGCGGGCGCCGCCTGTCTGTTCATGGCGGTGGCGGCGGCCGCGGAACATTACCTGCGGTTGAACAGCACGGTGGTGGTTGACCCGTTGCGCGTGGCCGCGGCCATTGTCACCGGCGTGAGCTTTCTGGGTGCCGGCACGATTTTCCGCAGCGGCGGCGAGCACAGCAAAGTCGGCGGACTCACCACGGCGGCCACCATCTGGACTTCGGCGGCGGTGGGCCTGGCGGTGGCGCTCGGCCAGTTGATCGCCGCCGTCGGCGTGACCATTCTGGCGCTCATCGTGCTGCGCGGCATGAAAGTGCTGGAGCGCGATCGGCGTGCGGATTCCTGATTACACTTGATTGAGGAGATCGCCATGCGTTTACTCGTGCGCGCGTTGCCGGTATTTCTGTCGCTGGCTCTGCCGGTCGCTTCGCTGGCGGCCGGAGGGTTTACGCTGACCAGCCCGGATATCAAGGACAGTGGCACCATTTCCATGGCGCAGGTGTTCAACGGTTTCGGCTGCAAAGGCCGGGATATCTCCCCGGCCTTGCATTGGTCAGGCGCCCCCGCCGGCACCCAGAGTTTTGCCGTGACCATCTACGATCCGGATGCGCCCACCGGCAGCGGCTGGTGGCACTGGGTGGTGTTCAATATTCCTGCGCACGTCACCGGCCTGCCGGCCGGCGCCGGTGATGCGCACGCACACACGCTGCCTGCGGGGGCAATCCAGGCGCGCAGTGATTTCGGCTTCTCGAATTACGGCGGCCCCTGTCCGCCGGCCGGCGATCCGCCGCATCATTATCACGTGACGGTGTATGCGCTCAAGGTCGCCAAGCTGCCGCTCGATGCCGGCGCTTCCGGCGCGATGGTTGGCTTCTATCTGCACTTCAACACGCTCGCGGAAGCGCAGCTGATCGGCTTGTACGGCCGCAGCAAGTAGGCGGCGGCTCGCCGCGGGTTGCGGGTTTATACTGGCGGCATGCGAAGTTTCAGCGACAGCCGTGGTCAGGTGTGGGAAGCGGACGTGATGGATGCCTCCTACGGCAACATGCTGATGCTGTTCTGGCGACTCGGCAGTTTCGACGTGTATAAAAGTCCGTTGCAGGCGGGCAATCACCTCTCCGCGGAGCACGAAGTCGCCGCGTTCAGCGACGACGAATTGCGCGCGCGCCTGGCGAGCGCCGAGCCGTGGGCCTGACCCGCGGTCTGCGACTCGGGCTGGCCGGCGCCCTGTTCGCGGGCGCGGCTTTGCCCTGGATATCGGAGGCGGCTCCCATGACGCAGAAATTCCAGCTCAGCTCGTCGGCCTATGCCGATAGCGGTGCGATCCCCGCACGTTACACCTGCGACGGCGCCGACGTCTCGCCGCCCCTCACCTGGTCGGGGGTGCCCACCGGCACCAAAAGTTTGGCGTTCATCATGGACGATCCGGATGCGCCGGATCCGGCGGCACCCAAGATGACCTGGGTGCACTGGGTGCTGTACGACATCCCGGTGGATGTGCATGGACTGGCGGAAGGCGGCTCTCTGCGCCTGCCGGCCGGCACGCGCGAAGGCACGAACGACTGGAAGCGCGCCGGTTACGGCGGTCCCTGTCCGCCCATCGGACGGCACCGCTATTTCCAGAAGCTCTATGCCCTGGACACGGTGTTGCCGGATCTGCACCGCCCCGCCAAGGACGCGCTGCTCGCGGCGATGCGCGGCCACGTGCTCGCCGAAACGCAGATCGTCGGCACTTACCAGCATCCGCGCTGAGGGCAATTGGCGTTGAATGTGCAGGCTGCAACCCCATCGGCGGATTACGCCGCGCGCGTCGCCGCCATTCACCGCGAGCTTGGAATTCCGGCGGATTATGCCGCGCGCCACGCATTGACCCTGCGCCCGGAAGCCGCACAACTCGCCGAGATCGGCGTGGACATTTTCGGCCGTGCCCAGCAGCTTGCGCCGCACGCAGCCGGGCATTGGCA
>DATEJV010000102.1:0-5511 GCA_035277745.1 Gammaproteobacteria bacterium
AGCAGCGGAATTTGTGCGTGTTTGACCGGCAAAGTTTCGAACAGGCCGTCGCCGTATTGCAGGCCGCGGTCGGACACCGGCACCTGATTCTGCGGTTTGCCGTTCACCCAGCAGGCCGCGATCATGCATCGGCTCCCAGAGCACGCGCCAGACCGCGGGCTTTGGCGCGCGTTTCCTCCAGTTCGCGTTCCGGCACCGAATCGGCCACGATTCCCGCACCGGCGCGAAACTGCAATTGCGCGTGGTCTTTCACCAGCGTGCGGATCAGGATATTCAGGTCCAGGTCGCCGTCGCGGTTGAGATAGCCGAGGGACCCGGTATAGGCGCCGCGCGCGGTGGCTTCCAGCTCCGCGATGATCTGCATGCAGCGCACTTTCGGACAACCAGTGATGGTGCCGCCGGGGAATACCGCCCGCAGCACCTGTCCCGGCGTCACGCCTGCGCGCAGCTCGCCGCTCACGTTGGAAACAATATGATGCACGTGCGCGTAGGATTCGATGGCCATCAACTCGTCCACGCGTACGCTGCCGGTGCGGCACACACGCCCCAGATCGTTGCGCTCCAGATCCAGCAACATGACATGCTCGGCGCGTTCCTTGGGATTGGCCAGCAGCTCGTGAATCAGCGCCGCATCGAGTTCCGGGTCGGAGCCGCGCGGCCGGGTGCCGGCGATGGGACGGGTTTCCACGCGTCCGCCGTGCACGCGCAGCAGTCGCTCCGGCGAGGAGCTGATGATTGCGCGGTCGCCGTGCAATGCCAGTGCCGCGAACGGCGCCGGATTGGCACGGCACAGCCGGCGGTATATTTCCGCTGCCGAAGCCCCGGCGTGCAACGGCGCCTGCCAGCGGCGTGACAGATTCGCCTGAAAGATGTCGCCGTCGCGGATATAGCTGCGCGCCCGCTCCACGGCGTGCAGGTAGCGCCGCGGGTCCTCCTCCGTCAGCGGCGCGACCAACAGCGGTTGTGCGTTGGCAATGGGCGGTGCCAGCGCACGCAAATCGGTCTGCATTTGTTCCAGCTGTTCCGCGTGCCCTGATTCGGCCAGTAATGTCGTGGTGTCCAGATCATGGTCGCAGATGACGGCGGCCGGAATGCGCGTCGCCCAGGCCAGCGGCAGGTTTTCATCCGTTTGTAGACGCAGTACCGGCTCAATCTCGGCGGCCAATTCATAGGCCAGAAACAAAAACCAGCCGCCGCGAAACGGCAGGTGCCGCAGCGTGTTGTCCGCAGGCGGAATGCGCGCACGTTGCCACCAGCCATCCAGCGCATCCAGGAAGCCATTCCCTACAACCGTTCCAGGCTCCATGCCGCTGAGACGGCCGTCCGTATGCAGGGTGAGCGTGGTACCGGGATAAGCCATGAGGATGTCGCAACGGCCGGGTGCCACACCGCGTGCGACGGTTTGCAATAAATAGGGATAGCGCTCGGGCTGGAGACGCTGTAGCTCCGGCAAATTCACTACGCCGCGCAGCACGCGGGTCGTGGAATCCGCTGCAGCCGCTTTCGGCATGCGATATGCGGCGCGCGCGGAACTCAGTGGAGACGGCGGAACACGAGTGTGCCGTTGGTGCCGCCAAAACCGAAGGAATTGGAGAGCACGGCATCCATCTGCATCTTGCGCGCGGTATGCGGCACATAATCCAGATTGCAGCCCGCATCGGGATGATCAAGATTGATGGTGGGCGGGGCCACTTGGTCGCGCAGCGCCAGAATGCTGAAGATGGCTTCCACACCGCCGGCCGCGCCCAGTAGGTGCCCGGTCATGGACTTGGTGGAGCTGACCGCGACTTTCTTGGCCTGTGCGCCGAAGGTGCGCTCGATGGCAATGCTTTCGCCCTTGTCGCCCACCTGAGTCGAGGTTCCATGGGCATTGATGTACTGCACCTGCGCGGGTTGCAAGCCGGCATCATGCAGCGCATTGACCATGCACAGGCGTGCACCCTCCCCGTCTTCCGGCGGTGCGGTCATGTGGTAGGCATCGCCACTCATCCCGAATCCGGCGAGCTCGGCATAAATTCTGGCACCGCGCTTTTTGGCATGTTCGTATTCTTCCAGGACGAGGATGCCGGCGCCTTCGCCCAGCACGAAGCCGTCGCGGTCACGATCCCAGGGGCGGCTGGCTTTTTCCGGAGCATCGTTGCGCGTGGACAGCGCGCGCGCGGCACAGAAGCCACCGATGCCCAGCGGGGTGACGGTCATCTCGGCACCGCCGGCAAGCATGACATCCACGTCGCCATACTGGATGCAACGCATGGCGATGCCGATATTGTGGTTGGCCGTGGTACAGGCGGTCACCACAGCTAGGTTCGGGCCCTTGAATCCGTAGATGATGGACAGATGGCCGGCAATCATGTTGATGATGCTGGAGGGCACGAAGAACGGCGATACCCGCTTTGGGCCCTGGTTCTCCAGAATCGACGCGTGCGCCTTCTCGATGTTGGTGAGCCCGCCGATGCCTGCGCCGATGGCAGCACCGATACGCGCGGCATTGGTCGCGGTGACCTCCAGGCCCGCATCCTTGACAGCCTGCATTCCCGCCGCCACGCCGTAGTGCACGAACGGGTCCATTTTCTTGATGTCCTTGGGCTCGATGTACTGTGCCGGGTTGAAGCCTTTCACCTCCGCTGCAATGCGCGTTGGGTAATTGGCCGCATCGAAATGGGTGACGGGCCCCACGCCGCTTTTACCGGCGACGATGGCTTGCCAAGCCTGTTCCACGCTGTTGCCTACCGGGGAAATGATACCCAGTCCGGTCACCACCACACGCCGCTTGGACACCGCCTTAATCCTCTTGTACGCCAGTCTGGAGAGTATAAGAAAAGACAAGGCCGCTGCCACCTTCCGGTAACAACGGCGCGTTTGTCAGGGGACGGGGCAGCTCAGGCGTTGGGCAAATGCGCCTTGATGTAATCAACCGCCTGGCCCACGGTGGTGATTTTCTCGGCTTCCTCGTCAGGGATTTCGCACTCGAATTCCTCTTCCAGCGCCATGACCAGTTCCACGGTATCCAGGGAGTCAGCACCCAGATCGTCGACGAACGAGGCCTGCGGCGTCACTTGTTCCTCTTTGACCCCCAGTTGCTCTACGACGATCTTCTTGACGCGTTCTTCGATACTACTCATGGCTTTTGGGACCTCCCGTAGTGACTACAACAGCATTGGCCGGGGTGGCCGGCCAAACTGGGGGCGGTATTGTAGTGAAATCCGCCCCCCCATGCCAGCGCGACCGCACCGCTAGGCCATATACATGCCGCCATTCACGTGCAGAGTTTCGCCGGTTATATAAGCGGCTGCAGGCGAGGCCAGGAACAGTACGGCTTGTGCAACATCTTCCGGCGAGCCAAGCCGCCCCAGTGGAATCTGGTTCAACAAGGCAGTGCGTTGAGCTGCGCTGAGCGCGCGGGTCATGTCGGTATCAATGAAGCCCGGAGCCACGGTGTTGACGGTCACGTTGCGGGAACCGATTTCGCGCGCCAGCGATTTGGTGAAACCAAGCATGCCGGCCTTGGCAGCCGAATAATTGGCTTGCCCGGGATTGCCTGTGGCGCCCACGACCGAAGAGATATTGATGATACGACCGCGGCGCGCCTTGAGCATCCCGCGCATGCAGGCTTTCGACAGGCGGAACACGGAGCTGAGATCGGTATTGATCACCGCTTGCCAGTCTTCTTCCTGCATGCGCATCAGCAGCGTGTCGCGGGTGATGCCGGCATTGTTGACCAGGATCGTGGGGCTGCCGAATTCCTCGCTGATTGCGGCCACCACGTGTTCCACGGACTCGGGCTTGGCGACGTCCAGCTCCATCCCCCGGCCGGACAGATGTTCCGCAGCCAGGTGGCTGCTGATGGTGGTCGCGCCCTCTGCGGTGGTCGCGGTGCCGATTACCGTGGCGCCGGCTTTGGCGAGCGTAAGCGCAATCGCCCGTCCGATGCCACGGGTGGCGCCGGTTACCAGCGCAAGTTCATGTTGGAGCAGGTTCATGGCGCGTCCACGGCGGTCAGAGCGGCCTGCAGGGTTTGCGGATCGTACACGGGATAGGCTTCCACGGACTTGTCGATGCGTTTGGTCAACCCGCACAACACCCGACCTGGCCCGAATTCCACGAGCTTGGTGATGCCCTGTCTTGCCAGTGACCGAACGGTTTCCGCCCAGCGCACCGGGCTGTACAGCTGTTCCTTGAGTGCCTGCCGGATGGCTGCGGCGTCGGCATGCGCCGCCACATCCACGTTGTGAATGATCGGAATCTGCGGCGACTTCAACTGAAGTTCAGCAAGTCTGGCAGCCAGTTTGTCCGCGGCAGGCCGCATCAGAGCGCAATGCGAGGGCACGCTAACCGGCAGGAGTATGGCGCGCTTGGCCCCCTTGGCACTGCAAGACGCCATGGCACGCTCCACAGCCGGTTTTTCTCCGGCAATGACGACCTGGCCCGGGGAGTTGAAATTCACGGCCTGTACCACCTGACCTTGGGCCGCCTCCATGCAGGCAAAACGCACGGCTTCATCCTCCAGGCCGAGGATTGCCGCCATCGCCCCTGTGCCCGGTGGCACCGCCTGTTGCATGGCCTGGCCGCGGAACTCGACCAGTTTGATGGCTGTCTTGAAATCCATGCTCCCCGCGCACACCAGCGCTGTGTATTCGCCCAGGCTATGCCCCGCCATGAAGGCTGATTTGGGCCCATTACGGGCCTGCCACAGCCTCCACAGAGCAACCCCCACAGCCAGGAGTGCGGGCTGGGTCCGCTCCGTTGCATTCAAACGCTCGTCTGGCCCGGTTTGAATCAGCTTCCATAGGTCATAATCCAAAACCTGGGAAGCTTCTGTAAATACCTGTTTAACCTCATGATACTCAGGCAGAAAGTTCGCCAGCATGCCAATGGATTGCGAGCCTTGACCTGGAAATACGGCGGCGAAACTCATGCACAGGTCCTTTTCGAGAGGCGGCGGATTATACCTGTCTGCTCGCCCTGTTCCGGGCAACCCGCCAGCGAGACCACAGCAGGACCGCCGTACCAGCCACCGCACCGCTCAGGGCTCCCCACAGGTGCGCGTCTACGATGACCGGGCCGCCAGTCGTGGCCCCAGACCACGGCAGCGGGCCCAGCAGTTGCTCGTAGATGAGCTTCAACACCAGGAACAGCGCGAGTACCCAGCCCAGCCAGTCGCGGCGCGCCATCAAGAGCATGGCACCTGTTATCCAGAGCGTGTTCAACGCGCCGGATATGCCCACATACCAGCGCAAAGTCGGGTCACCGAGCAGCAGGCCGAGACCTACCCCCAGCGACCCCAAGACCACCAGCGCGGGGCAGCGCCAGCCGGGCAATTCGCGTTCGAACAGCAGCCAGAGCAGTACGAAGCCCGCCAGGTCCTCGCCCAGATGTCCCCACCCGAGGTGCACCCAGTTGCCGGTGAAAACGCGCCAGATCTGGCCGTCCAATATGGCAATCCGGTCAAATTGCAGGGCGCTGCGTGCGGCATTGCCGGCGAGCGCCAGCAGCACACAGGGCACCACAATG
>DATEJV010000103.1:0-3970 GCA_035277745.1 Gammaproteobacteria bacterium
CGGCTGGTAAGCAAATTCGGTGTAATACTGGCGGGTGCCGGGCCGCTGCAGGAAACCAATACCCGGGTCCAACCCGTCGCCAAACACGTTGACCTGGGCGATGCCGTACCAGAGATCGTTGGGGTATTCGATGCTTGCACCATAACCGTTGGCATTGCCTGCGGACAGATTGCCGCTGGAATGCGCGCCCCAGGCGGACAGGTACAGGTTCTTGTCACCGGCGAAACTCGCGGTTTTCCACAGCGCATCGGTGCCGACAAAAGTATTGCTGCCCACACCCAGCGGATCACCGTGGGTAACGAGTGTGCCCAGTTGCAGGTTTTGGTCCGGATTCCAGGTGCCACGGCCGGCGAACAGGTTGGTGGCATCGGATACGCCGGTGCCGGCCATCTGCGTGTCCAGGAGCGCCAGTGAACCGCTATCCGACTGACCGATGAGCTTCACGCCTTCGTTGAGCGGTACCGGCTCGCCGTTCACCAAACCGATACTGCGCGAGTAATAAGGAATAAAACCGGCGTTGGCCAGCTTGTAACCGAAGCTGAACAGGTTGGAGCCCTGCAGGAAGAACTGGCGCTTTTCCGGAAAGGACAGTGCGAAGCGGCCGGTGTTGATCTGCTGCTGATCGGCCTCGGCCTCGGCGAAATCGGTGTGGTAGGTAAAAAGGCCGGCGAGCGAGGGATTGAAGTCGTATTTGAGATCGAAGCCCATATTGCTGGTGCTGCCGCGCCCGCTCTGGTACTCGGCGAGACCGTAGGGCTGGAAGTCCCAGCCCTGTCCCTGTTGCAGTCCCTGCACACCGGTGAGCGTGCCTTCATATTGCAGCTTGAGCACCGAGGCATTCAGCGTGGTGCCGGACCAGTTGAGGGTCAGGAGATCGCGCGGCACGTTGCGGGTGACGTTGAAGCCCCAGGCGGCCACGTGTTTGCCGAATTGCAGGCTGCGGGTGTCAATGGCGATTTCCGCGGTCCAGCCTTGGGCATTGCGCTGTACCGCCGCTTGCCAGATGCCGTCCCAGTTGTAGTCCACACCGTTGTTGCTGTTGATGGCGGGCGTGGGCGCCAACAGGCCGTCGGCCATGGCGCCGGCGGCGTTGACCTGAAAGGTATAGGCCACGCGTTGGGTGCCGAAGCTGTCAATCACGAAGCCCACATAATCGTCGTTGCTCTGATCGCCATCGCGCACCAGGGTGTGGGTGGCGATCTTGGACGGATCGGGATCCTCGGCGATCACGCCGATGTACAGCGTATGGGCATCATGCAGCAGCAGGATTTTTGTATGGTAGGGCGTGGGCTGGCCGGGATGGGGGCTTTGCTGGGTGAGGTCGGCGATGACTCCCGCATGCCGCCAGGCGGGTTCGTCCAGCTTGCCGTCAATAGTGACGGGGCCGTCCGCCGGCAAGGCCATGACCGTGGGTGGCGTGGGTAGCTGGGCTTGGGCCGCGAGCGGGCAGAGCAGCGTCAAACCCAAAGCCAGGCCAGCCAGACCGAGGTAACGGCGATGCATGGAAGTCATCCCTGGCGCGCGCCGCGCCGTGTTCCTGTCTAAGATGCGCCAACGGCAAATAAAGTTTAGCCCGGGATTGGAAATATTTTCGTGGCGGAGCGGAGCCCGGCTCCGGCCCGTTGGTCATCGGTCAATTATTGTGGGAGCGGGCCTCAATCGCAATGAATTGCACCTTGATCAAGGTAATCACGTCTAGTATCCAGATGGATCGCATTTTATCTGCGATGAATGGCAGCGCGCGTTGGGAATGGAATCCTGGACGGGTTTAGCGGTCATCGCCCCCCGGCATGGACCGC
This sequence comes from Gammaproteobacteria bacterium, assembly GCA_035277745.1. Taxonomy (GTDB): domain Bacteria; phylum Pseudomonadota; class Gammaproteobacteria; order Natronospirales; family REEB76; genus REEB76. Next base: position 1,800 of record DATEJV010000103.1, read on the forward strand.
TCCCGCAACTTGGTTATCCTTAAGAGCATTTTATGGGAGCGACGGTCTTGTGGGAGCGGTCGTCCCGACCGCGATCATTTCAAGATCGCGGCGGAGACCGCCGCTCCCACAATCCGGCCGCCGGCACGCACCACCGATGTCAGGGCCCGCGCAAACTGATGTTGCCGCTCAGCGTGTGGGCGGTCACCTGGGCGTCGCCTTTGCCGCTGGTGAAGTGCAACTCCATTCCGGGACCGAATTCGCTGGTGCGCTGCGCGCGCGGGCCGAAGCTGTTGTCAATGTCGCCGCTGAAACTGTAGATGTCGAAACGCGCGTCCGGCGTCTTGGCAAACGTCAGCGACAGGTTGCCGCTGGTGCTGTTGAAGGAATAGTTTCCGGATTTGGCCAGGGCGGCGGAGAAGTCCACGTTGCCGGAAGTGGAATTCAGGCGCACGCGGTCGAGACGGCTCCCGAATACCTTGACCGTACCGCTGATGCTTTCGGCCTGCACATCGCCGTCCACAGAGCCGATTTTCACGTCGCCGCTGATGCTGTGTCCGTACACGTGGGCACCGGGCGCGGAGCCGGTGATGGTCACTTCGCCGCTCACCGACTTGGCGGCGATATCGCCGGCATGTGAATTCAACGTAACGTCGCCGCTCACGCTTTCCAGTTGCGCGCGACCGCTGAGACCGCCGGCGCCGATATCGGCGCTCACGGTATTCACCGACAGGCGGCTCGCGGCCGGCACCTGGATGGTCAGGTCCGCTTCCGCATGGTTGCTGGAGTGGTTCGGATACACCGCGCGGATTTCCAGGTCGTCGGCGGAGCCGCGGATGTCGAGCGTCACGTCGCCGGTGAGCGTACCGGTGACCTGCACCTGATTCTTGTTCCAGCCCTGCACCGTGATCGAGCCGGCGATGTTGTTGACCCGCACGCTGGCGGTGGCCGTGGCAGCGCGGGTCTGATTGACGCTGCTGTCGTTGGCCGGGTAGGCATACGCCGAATTCGCCACCAGCACCATCACCGTGAACAGGCATACCGCCGTCACGAACGACACTAGGGTGTAAGTCAGTACCAGCATGATGCGTTTCATATATCGGTCCTCGCAGTGGTTTGAACCTGGGCCTGCTGGGCTTCATTCAAGAGCCGGGCCTGCTGCTGATATAGATTGAACAACAGGGCCCGCAGGTTTACATCGTCGGGATATTTTTTGAGTGCCGCCTGGGTATGCAGGATGTCCACGTTCACCATGCGCAGGTTGTCGAGCAGCGCGGCACGCGCCTTGGGCGGCAAGTCGGTGTTGCTGACCAGCTGCGCGGTGAATTGAGCAAGCATGTCCACGGCCTTGGTGACCACGCCGTGGTCCGCCGAGACCCTGGCTACGATCTGCGTGACCGGGGGAGCGGGCCTGAGCAGGCTCCAGGTGACCGCGGCCGCCGCGACCACCACGGCGGCCACTGCCACGCCGTAGCTCCAGCCGTTGTGCACGCGGCTGCGGCGTGCCGCAATGCGCGCGGCGATGGCGGGCCACAGGTCGCGCGCCGGCTCGATATCTCGCGGCAGCCTGGTGAGCAGAGCGTCCAGTTTTTCATCGGGTTTGGTGTTCATGTCTGCAACCTCGCTTGCAGCAGTTGCCGCGCGCGGTGCACATGCGCCTTGCAGGTGCCCGCGGCAATGCCGGTCAGGCCGGCGATTTCCTCATGGCTGTAGCCTTCGACCGTGTGCAGCACGAAGACCGCGCGCGCCGCCGGCGGCAAGCTTGCGATCAGTTTTTCCATGTCCAAGTCTGCATCGGGCGCCTCCTCGGGCGCCGCGTGGCTCTCGATGAATTCCGCATCGCCCGGCTGCACCAGCCTGAGATGCCGGCGCTCCAGTTTCAGACGCGCGAGCGCCACGTTGATGGCGATGCGCGTCAGCCAGGTGGCGAAACTGCTGTCGCCGCGAAATCGGCGGAGCGCGTCCCAGGCGCGCACGAAGGCGTCCTGGGTGCATTCCTCGGCCGCGCCACGGTCGGCGATGATCCGCAGGCATACAGCGTGTACCCGGCCCGCATGCCTGCGGTAGAGCTGCTCGAACGCGCCCACGTCACCGTCCCGGGCGCGGGCGGCGAGGCTGGCCGATTCATCGCGGATCGCGGCGGGAGTTCCTGGGGGACTCAGGGGCACGCTGGCGGCTTCCATACCCGTTTG
>DATEJV010000104.1:0-2291 GCA_035277745.1 Gammaproteobacteria bacterium
TCTGGTTCATCGTGTTTTTCATCGTGCTCTACATCATTTACAGCATAATTCTGGCGGTAGTCATTGCACACGGCCCCGGTGCGCACCCGGCGAACTATCAGGAAGGCCTGCAGGCGGGTATCGCGTTTGCCCAGGCGCATGTACACGCGCTCGCGGTGTGGCGCGTGGTGGTCCTGATAATTGCGATCGTCTTGGCCGTGGCAGGCTCGGTCAAAGGCGTGCTGCCCGGTACCAGAAAGAAACTTCCGGCTGCGGCGCCTGAATGATGCCCGACCAGTTGGTGGCCGCGCCGCGCGCGCGGTCACTGAACGCCTGGCATGCGCTGTGGCTGGTGCTGGGTTACGTCGTCGCCCAGTTCCTGGGCTCGGTGCTCGCGGGCATGGTGTGGGGATTCGGCCGGGGCTTCGAAGCCGCGCTCGAGGGCACGCGCACCATCACGTACTCGAAACCGGGGCTTGAGGTGCTTGCCTGGTCGATGGCGGTGGGCCTCGCGCTTGGAGCTGCATGGGCGGCGTACTTTGGCGGGCGGTACGCGGGCGGTGACCTGCGCAGCCCGGAACCCGACGGCGTCGCCTGGCGCCGCGCCGCTTTCCGCGGATATGCCGTCGCGGTGCTGTTGGCGGTGCTGTTGATGCTGCTGGCCATTCTGCTCGAGCGCATGTATCCGCCGGATTTCACGCGGCTCACCGGGCCCGCGGAACAATTGGCGCGCTCGAGTGGATTACCGTACGCCGTGTTTCTGGTGTGCGTGGTGTTCATTGCGCCGCCGGCCGAGGAATACATATTCCGCGGCGTCGCCTTCGCGGCCGTGACGCGCAGTTTCGGCGTGCCGGCCGCGGCGCTGCTCACCACGCTGGCGTTCGTGCTGCTGCATTACGCCGACAAGATTCATTATTGGCCGGGCTTCCTGCTGGTGGGAGCGCTCGGATTGGCCGCCGTGGGCCTGCGCCTGCGCTATCAGTCATTGTGGCCCGGTATCGCATTGCACTGCTGTTACAACGGCATGGTGCTGGCATTGCACTGATTGCTGCCGGTCCGCAATGCAAGCACTCTGTTATTCTGCCCGTACCGCGAGTCGCTTCCGTTGCCGCGTACACCTGTTTCTTAGAGCCTCTAACAAAATGACCATTCGTGATAAATCCCCCCGCGCGCAAAGCGTGCTCCCCCCTTTGCAAAGGGGGGTGCGGGGGGATTTAACGTGTGCCGGGTGATGGCCATCGTACATTCTGTTAGACGCTCTTAACCGATGACGCCGCACGACATCACGCGCTTGCTGGAAACCGGCATGGCCGAATTGGGCTTGAAGCTGCCCACCGATGCGCCGGCGATGCTGTGCAGCTATATAGAAGTACTGCAGCAGTGGAACCGGAAGTACAACCTGACGGCGGTGCGTGCCCCCGCGCAGATCGTGAGCCGGCACATCCTCGACAGTCTGGCCGCGGCCCCCTGGGTGCACGGTACGCGCGTGCTGGATGTCGGAACGGGCGCGGGCCTGCCCGGCATCCCCCTGGCGGTGGCGTTTCCGGAGCGGCATTTCACGCTGCTCGACAGCCACGGCAAGAAGACCCGCTTTGTCACGCACGCCGCGACCGTGCTGGGGCTGCGCAACGTGGAAGTGGTGCAGGCGCGGGTCGAGACCTACCGCGCTCCCGAGCCGTTTGCTACCGTGATTACCCGCGCGTTCGCGGCCCTGGGCGAATTCCTCGGGGTTTCCGCGCATCTGGGTGCCGCCGGCACGCGCTGGCTGGCCATGAAGGGCGCGCCGCCGGCGGACGAACTGCAGGCGCTGCCCGCGGGTTTCCGGCTGGTCGCGGTGCATGCGCTCAAGGTGCCGGGACTGGACGCGGCGCGCTGCGTGGTGGAAGTAGAAAGGTGCTGAGTTCTGCGTACTGAGTGCTGCGTAAAATCCTGAAGTTTGCTTTCGACGCAGCACGCAGCACCTGGCACGCAGCACATTGGAATCTTATGAGTCGCATCATCGCCATCACCAACCAGAAAGGCGGCGTGGGCAAGACCACCACCGCGGTGAATCTGGCCGCCTCGCTCGCGGCCACCAAACGGCGCGTGCTGCTGGTGGACGTGGACCCGCAGGGCAATGCCACCATGGGCTGCGGCGTGGACAAGCACGCGCTCAATGCCGGCACGTACGAAGTGCTCATGGGCGAGAGCCGGATCACGGAGGCCATCCGCCGCGTCGAGGCCTGTGGCTTCAGCCTGTTACCCGCCAACAGCGATCTGACGGCGGCCGAGGTGAGCCTCATGCAGGCGCCGCAACGCGAAAGCCGCTTGCG
>DATEJV010000105.1:0-2856 GCA_035277745.1 Gammaproteobacteria bacterium
GCGCGGACTGAAACCGGCACTGCGGTTTCGCGTGCCGGATCAGGGTGCGACCGAGTTCGATGACCTGATCCGCGGCGCACAGCGTTTCGCCCACCGGGACATCGGGGATTTCGTCATCCGCCGTGCGGACGGCAGTCCGGCGTTTTTCTTCAGCAATGCACTTGACGATGCGCTCATGGGTGTGAGCCAGGTGCTGCGCGGCGAGGATCACCTCGCCAACACGCCGCGCCAGCTGCTGATCCTGGGGGCGCTGGGCCTGCACGCGCCGCGCTACGGCCATTTGCCGCTGGTGCTGGGTGCAGGCAGCGCGCCGCTGTCCAAGCGTGAAGGCGGGGGCAGCCTGCGGGAGCTGCGCAATGAAGGGATTCTGCCCGAGGCTTTGGTAAATTACCTCGCGCGGCTCGGGCACGTGTATGCACGCGACGACTTCCTGTCCTTTGCCGAGCTGGCGCGGGACTTCGACGTGGCGCATATCGGGCATGCGCCGGCGCACTTCGACCATGCGCAACTCGAACACTGGCAGCGCGAGGCCATCAAGCATGCCGACTCCAAACGCTTGTGGGACTGGCTGGCGTCAATGCCGGAGTTGGCAGCGCTGGTGCCGGTCGAGCGACACGCGGATTTCATCGAGACGGTACGCGGCAATCTTGTGCGGCCGGCGGAGGCGCGGGTCTGGGCCGACGTTATTTTTGGCGAACTGCCGGAGCTTTCAGAGGCATCGCGCACAGCCATATGTTCGGCGGGCTCGGCATTTTTTGATGCCGCGACACGCACACTGCCCGAGGTACGCACCGGCTTCGCCGGCTTTGCCAATGCCGTGAGCGTGGCCACGGGCGCACGCGGCCGGAAACTGTTCATGCCTTTGCGCGTCGCGCTCACCGGTCTGGAGCATGGCCCGGAAATGGAGAAGCTCTGGCCGCTGCTGACCGCTGCGCGCGTGAGAGCGCGCCTGCAGCGTGCCGCGGCGTTGTGCAAATGAGCCGGCACGTAATGCTGAAAATCCACGATTCGCTCAGCGGCAAAAAGCAGGCTTTCGCGCCGATGCATGCGCCGGAAGTGCGCATGTACGTCTGCGGTCTGACGGTGTACGACTACATGCACCTCGGGCATGCCCGCATGCTGGTGGTGTTCGACACTGTGGCGCGCTGGCTACGGGCCAGCGGTTACCGCCTGACCTACGTGCGCAACATCACCGACATTGACGACAAGATCATCCGGCGTGCCGCGGAGAATCGTGAGTCCATCCAGCAACTGACCGAGCGCTTCATCCGCTTCAGCCATGAGGACGAGGCGGCACTCGGAGTGCTGCGTCCGGACATTGAACCGCGCGCTACGCACTCCATCGACGCCATCGTGCGCATGGTGCAGACATTGGTGGACAAGGGCTTTGCCTATCAAGGTCCTAACAGCGACGTGTATTACGCCGTGAACCGCTTCAAAAACTACGGCCAACTGTCCGGCAAGCGTCCGGAGGACTTGCGCGCGGGCGTGCGTGTCGAGGTGGACGAAAGCAAGCGCGATCCGCTGGATTTCGTGCTGTGGAAGGCAGCCAAGCCCGGTGAGCCCGCCTGGCCTTCGCCCTGGGGCGCGGGGCGGCCCGGCTGGCACATCGAATGCTCCGCCATGTCCACCGCCGCGCTGGGGAATCATTTCGACATCCACGGCGGCGGCATGGATCTGCAGTTTCCGCACCATGAGAACGAAATTGCGCAGTCCGAGGCCGCTACCGGCGAACCGTTCGTGAACCTGTGGATGCACAACGGCTTCGTGCAGATGGACGAGGAGAAGATGTCGAAATCGCTCGGCAACTTCTTCACAGTGCGCGAGGTGCTCAAGAAATACCGGCCGGAAGTAGTACGGTATTTCATATTGAACAGTCACTACCGCAGTCCGCTGAATTATTCCGATGCATCGCTGGAAGTGGCAGCTGCCGGCCTGGCGCGCCTGTACCTGGCCTTGCGCGGCCTGGCGCCGGGAAGCGCGCCGCCGCAAAGCGGATTCCGCGAGCGCTTTGCCGATGCCATGGACGACGATTTCAACACCCCGGTGGCCATCAGCGTGTTATTCGATCTCGCGCGTGAAATCAACCGGCGGCGCGAAACCGGAGTGGAGGCGGGCGATCTGGCGGGACTGCTCATTGAGCTCGGCGGAGTCCTGGGCATCCTGCAGTCCAACCCCGAGCAATACCTGCAATCGGGCGCGCAGGCGACGTCCGGCTTGAGCGCCGAGAAGATTGATGCGCTGATCAAGGCACGCAATGCGGCACGCGCGCAGCGGCAGTGGCGCGAAGCCGATCGCATCCGCGATGAGCTTGCCGTAAACGGAGTGGTAATTGAGGATGCTGCCAGCGGTACAACCTGGCGACGCAAGTAGTCAATTCACTTTGTCTTGTTGTTCCGCGGCGGTAAGCGTGTTGCTGAGCAGCATGGCCACGGTCATGGGGCCAACCCCACCCGGCACCGGCGTGATGAGTGCCGCGCGCTGACGCGCAGATTCGAAGTCCACGTCGCCGACCAGATTGCCCTTACCCAGTCGGTTCATGCCGACGTCAATCACGGTGGCGCCCGGTTTGATCCACGCGCCGGGGATCAACCTCGGTTTGCCCACCGCCACCACCAATATATCCGCAGTGCGCACGAGTTTCTCAAGATCGGCTTCGGGCGTGAAGCGATGACAGATACTGACCGTGGCACCGGCGAGCAGCAATTCGAGCGCCATGGGCCGGCCGACAATGTTGGATGCACCGACTACCACCGCGTGGCGCCCGGTAAAGGTTTCGCCGTATTTCTCCAGCAGCTTGATGATGCCGTAAGGGGTGCAGGGGCGCAGCCGCGGGATGCGCTGCGCCAGCCGCCC
>DATEJV010000106.1:0-13689 GCA_035277745.1 Gammaproteobacteria bacterium
CACGGCGAGGGTCGGGGGTTCGAACCCCTCAGCACCCACCAGGCGCTGCGGAGTGCTGCTGCGGAGTGGTAGTTCAGCTGGTTAGAATACCGGCCTGTCACGCCGGGGGTCGCGGGTTCGAATCCCGTCCACTCCGCCATACCCAAGTCCTTTTGTAGGGCGCCCGCGCGGCGCCCTTTTTTGTTGGCCGGCGGCGTGTCCGGTCCCGAGGGTCGTGCAGCAATGGTTATTCAGGCATTTCGCGACAATATCCCCAAATGGCTGACCGGCATCATCCTGGTGCTGATCATCGGCCCGTTCGCGCTCTGGGGCATCAATTCGTATTTTTCCGCTTCCACCGACACTTCGGTAGCCAAGGTCAACGGCAGCGAGATTTCCCCCCAGGATTTCCAGCAGGCCTACCAGCGGCGGTACGAACAGCTGCAGCAGCAGCTGGGCGCCGCCTTCAAGCCGGGGATGATCGATGAAAAGCAGCTGCGCCAGGAGGTGCTGCGCCAGCTTGTGAACAGTACGTTGCTCGATCAGCAGGTCGCCAAGCGGCATTACGCCATCGGCAATGCCGATCTGGTGGCGGCAGTGCAGCAGATTCCGGCCTTCCAGGTGGACGGCAAATTCTCCACCCAGGCCTACCAGGCAACGCTGACGGCCAATGGTCTGACGCCGGCAGCCTTCGAAGAGCGCGAACGCCAGGATCTGGCGGTGACGCAACTGCAAAACGCCGTCATGCTGAGTGCCTTTGCCACGCCGCAGCAGTTGGAAATCAACCAGCAGGTGCAGGGCGAGGAGCGCGAGATCGGCTATATCACGGTTGCCGCAGCCCCCTATCTGAAAGCGGCCGAGGTTTCCGATCAGCAGATTGCCGCGTATTACCAGGCGCATGCCAAGCAATTCATGACGCCCGAGAAACTCACGCTGGCGTATGTGGAACTGGACGAGGCGCAATTGGCGAAAAGCGTGTCTGCTACGGATGAACAGCTGCAGGCCCTGTATCAGCAGCAGCTGGCGACTTTCAGCCAGGGTGAGGCGCGTGAGGCACAACACATACTGATTGCGGTGGGTGGCAAGGACGCCAAAACCGATGCTGCCGCTGAAACCAGGGCGGCGGACATTCTGAAGCAGCTCAAGGCGGGCGCGGATTTTGCCGCGCTGGCCAAGCGGTATTCCGACGACGCAGGCTCGGCCGCGAACGGCGGCAACCTGGGCTGGGTAACGCGTGGCAGCACCGACAAGAGTTTCGAGGACGCATTGTTTGGCATTCCCAAAGTCGGAGACTTGGCCGGGCCCGTGAAGCTCGCGGGCGGCTACGACATCATCAAGTTGGATGGCATCCGCGCCCCCAGCACCAAATCGTTTGCCGACGTGCGCGGCCAGTTGCTGACGCAATACCAGCAGAAGAAAGCGGATGACGAATATTTTGCGCTCGGCGATCAGCTTGCGAACCTGGCCTACGAACATCCCGATTCGCTGCAGGCCGTAAGCAAGCAGCTCAATCTGCCGATCCAAACCGTGAGCGACGTGACGCGCGGCAGCGGCAGCGGCATCGCGGCGAATCCCGCGGTGCGGCAAAAGGCATTCAGCGACGAGGTCCTGGCCCAGGGTAACAACAGCGATCCGATCCAGATCGGACCGAATCATGTGGTGGTGATCCGTGTGCAAGGCCACGTGGCCAGCACGCCGGAGTCGCTGGCCACGGTACGCGACGGGATCATGGCTACGCTCAAGCAACAGCAGGCCACGCTGCAGGCGCAGAAAGTCGCCACCACGGCGCAGGCCGCACTCGATGCGGGTCAATCCGCGGCGCAAGTGGCGGCCAGGTACAAGCTCAAATTCACCGCCGGCAAATTCGTGAGCCGAAATGACACGGGCGTGCCGGCGCCGGTGCTGAGCGCGGCGTTCTCGGCCCCGCCACCCGGCAACAAGGCACCACAGGCTGGCGTGGCGACACTCCCGGGAGGCGATCAGGCGGTGTATGTGGTAACGGCGATGAAAGCCGGCGGCGTGTCCGGGTGGAGCAAGGCGCAGCGCGTCGCCGAGCTGCAGCAACTGACGCGCGCCAATGCGCAGGCCGAGTTTGTCGCCTACCTTGAGACCTTGCGCCAGCACGCCAAGGTCAAGGTCAATACCAGCAACATTCAGGAATAGGAGCCCCGATGGGCGCGCCCGGTGTGCGGTGAACGCGGGTCATGGGCCGGCGGTTTACTGAACAGCGTTGCCAGCCGGCAAGCAGGCGGATACCCGCGGGCTGGGCAATTCCGAGCGCCGCTCAATCCAGATTCATGCCCACGTGACTGTAACCCGCATCCACGTACAGGATTTCACCGGTGATGCCCGCTGCCAGATCGGAACATAAAAAGGCCGCGGCATTGCCCACATCCTCGATGCTCACATTCCTGCGCAGCGGCGCCATGTTCTGCACGTGCTCCAGGATGGTACGGAATCGGCCGATGCCGGCAGCCGCCAAAGTCTTGATGGGACCCGCCGAGATGCCATTGACGCGGATGCCTTCGGGTCCGAGCGCGTTGGCGAGAAAACGCACGTTGGCTTCGAGGCTGGCCTTGGCCGGACCCATGACGTTGTAGTTGGGGATGGCGCGTACCGCGCCCAGATAGCTCAGCGTCAGGATGGCTGTCTGGCGTCCGCGCATCAGGGCCCGACCGGCCTTGGCGAGTGCCGCCAGGCTGTAGACGCTGATGTCGTGGGCGATGCGGAAACCTTCGCGCGTGACGACGTCCGCATAGTTGCCGGAAAGCTGCTCGCGCGGCGCGAAGGCCACCGAGTGCACCAGGATGTCGAGCGTGCTCCAGTGGCGTTGCAGTGCTGCAAAGGCGGCGTCAATTTCACTATCGCTGGCCACGTCCATGGGGAACACCAGCGTTGAGCCGAATTCCCTGGCCATGGCCTCGACCCGCTCGCGCAGGCGCTCGCCCTGATAGGTAAAGGCAAGTTCGGCGCCTTCGCGCTTGAAGGCGGCGGCGATGCCGTAGGCAATGGACCGCTCACTGGCCAGGCCGACAATCAGTGCGCGTTTTCCGGAAAGAAAACCCATGCAAGTATCCTGCGGTGACCTTAACGCCGGACCGGTGTGGCGTGCCTGCGGCTCAACTGCTGGCGGATTGGTCGGTTACGTCCACGTAGAGTTTCAGGCGTTCACCCGCATGCAGGTAATCCGCGGTGTTGATGCCGTTCCAGTCGGCAATCTGCGCAACGCTTACGTTGAAGCGCGCCGAAATCGAGGACAGCGAGTCGCCCGTGCGCACGCGGTAATACACCACGCGCTGGGTGCTGGGCGCGCCGGTCGGCAATTCGTAGGCGGTGTCCAGCACCTGCGCCTGTTGCCGGCGGATCGTCAATCGCTGACCCACGCGCAGTACGCTGTGCAGGCCGAGCCCGTTCCATTGTGCCAGCTGCGTGACCGTGACACCGTAGCGCCGCGCAATCGTCCACAGCGATTCGCCGCTGTGCACATGATGCACGATGCGGCCGCCCGGCTCGTAACGGTCGCGGCCGGGGCCGTGGTGGCGTGCCAAGCGGGCTTCCGCCACCAACGTGGCGTCCGCCATGGTCTTGCGCGCCACCGGGATGAGCAGCACCTGGTGTACATGGATGAGGTTGCCGTGCAGGCCGTTGAGCGTGCGGATCACCGCCACGGTGGTGTGATGGCGGCGCGCAATGGCGCCCAAGGTGTCGCCGGACTGCACGCGGTGCGTGGCCCACTGCACCCGGTCATGCGGTGGCAACGCGGCCAGCGCGGTTTCAAACTGGGTTTGCCTGTCGAGCGGCACCAGCAGGGTGGTCGGACCGGTAGGATCCGTGGCCCAGCGGTTGAAGCCGGGATTCAGCAGATACATTTGCTGGGTGGTGATGCCGGCGAGTTTGGCGGCGGTGGCCAAGTCAATCTGGCCGCCGACATTCACCTGCGCGAGATAAGCCTGATTGGGAATCGCCGGCAGGTTTACGCCTAGATGCCCGGACGTGGTCACCAGCTGGCAGATGGCCAGCAGCCTGGGCACGTAGGCGCGGGTCTCGGCCGGCAGATCGAGGTTCCAGAAATCCGTCGGCAGGCCGCGGCGTGCGTTGTAGTCAATGGCGCGTTGCACCGTGCCGCCGCCGGAGTTGTAGGCCGCCAGTGCCAGCAGCCAGTCATCGTGGAACTGGCCGTGCAGATATTCAAGATAATCCAGTGCCGCACGCGTCGAAGCCACCACGTCGCGACGTCCGTCGTACCACCAATCCTGCTTGAGATCCCAACGGCGTCCGGTTCCGGGGATGAACTGCCACAAGCCCGCGGCGCGCCCGTTGGAATACGCGAACGGATCGAAGGCGCTTTCCACCACCGGCAGGAGTGCGATGTCGAGCGGCATCTTGCGCGCTTCGACTTGCTGCACGATGTAATACAGATAAGGGCGCGCACGATTGGTCACACGCTCCAGATACGCGCCATGTTGTGCGTACCAGGTCAGCTCACTTTGCACCCGGCCATCGCCCCCGGTCCCCGACAGGGTGAAATGGGTGCCGAGATAATCCCAGAGATCGGCATATTCGGTTTCCGCGGGCGTGATATTGAGATTTTCCCACTGGACCAGCGGCGAATTGTCGTTGAGATCCGGAATGGGAGTGCCGCTTGCGTTGGCCGCTGTCGCGACGCTGCTGGCGGGCGGCGCAGCCACGGTCACGGCCGCGGCCGGCGGTGTGCGGCTGGCCGCCGCAACTGCGGGAGAGTGATTCATGGATGCACAACCGACGCTGGCCAAGGCCGAGGCGCACACCAGCAGCAGCAAAATCGTGTGTCGGGTCATTGGCGGCGGCTTCCTCAAGTAAAAGTGTCTTTCCAGCTTCGAATCACGGCCAACACTTCAATCTCATCCCGCAGTGTGTGTCCTGCATGCTTGGCCGCGGCGGCGATCACCGCCGGTTCGTTGCAGCGCAAGAACGGGTTCACCCGCCGCTCCTGTGTCAGATTCGAAGGCAACGTGGGCAGGTTTTGCCGGCGCCGCGCGGCGGCTTGTTCGGCGTATGTCCGTATCTCCCGGTTCTGCGGTTCGACCACCTGGGCGAAGCGCAGGTTGGCCACGGTGTATTCATGTCCACAACACACGCGGGTCGCGTCCGGCAACGCCGCAAGCTTGCCCAGCGATCGGCTCATTTGCGCGGCCGTACCCTCGAACAGCCGCCCGCAACCGGCGCTGAACAGCGTGTCACCGCAGAATACTATATTGTGGCCGTGATAGGCGATATGCCCGGCCGTGTGACCGGGAATGTCCAGCACCTCGAAACGGGCCTGGAGCGCTGGGATTTCCACGCATTGCCCTGCATGCAACGGTCGATCGACGATGGCGATGGACTCGCGAGCCGGACCGTACACCGGACAGCCGTAGGTTGCGGCCAGATGAGCGGCGCCGCCCATGTGGTCCGGGTGATGATGGGTGATGAGAACTGCCGCAAGCGCAAGCCGCTGATCCGTGAGGGCCCGCAGCACCGGGCCAGACTCGCCCGGATCCACCACCACGGCCGCCTGCTCGCCGGCCAGCAGCCAGATGTAGTTGTCACGCAGCGCGGGTAGCGGTATCAGATTGCAGCGCATGCCGGCATGGTAACCAAGCCGGCGGCGGCGGCCAAACCGCACGGTGTTGTGCTAGTGTCCGGGCGGTCGGAGACGCATTGAAATGACGGACTGCAGTACGCTGACGCGGCGGGATTCCTGGTTCACGGAGCGCACCGGTGCATATTTGTTGCGCCAGGAGCGCGCAGTGCTGGCCGAGGCGCTGCCGACGATATTCGGTTATTTCCTCGTGCAAGTGGGCATGTGGGGTCCGGCGGGAGGCTTGTTGCATGCCAGCCCGATCCGCGCGCAGTTTGTGCTGGCTGCGGAGCCCGATACGACGTCGCAGGTACGCACCGAACCCGAGGCCTTGCCGTTGGCCACCGATGCGGTGGACGCCATGCTGTTGCCGCACACGCTGGAGTACGCACGCGATCCGCACTGCGTGTTGCGCGAGGCGGAACGTGTAATGGTCGGCGAAGGGCACCTGGTCATTCTCGGTTTTCACCCCTGGGGCTGCTGGGCATTGAGGCAGCACGTGGGTGCGGCGACGCCATGGGCGGGACGCTATGTGGGTGTGAGGCGCCTGCGTGAATGGCTTGCGGTGCTGGGGTTCGAGACCGTGCGCGTGCGTCACTATCTGTTCCGTCCGCCACTTGCACGCGGACTGCTGGTGCGCAGCGCGTTTCTGGATCGCTGGCGCTGGCGCATCACCGCCGGCGCCTATATGCTGGTGGCATGCAAGCGCGTATATGGCGTGACTCCGTTGCGTCTCAGACGTGCCACGCCCAAACGCGCATTCGCGGATGTGGCCAATCCAACAGTACGGTGACGGAATGGACGCGGTGGAAATCTATACCGATGGGGCCTGCCGCGGCAATCCCGGTCCGGGCGGCTGGGCGGCGGTGCTGCGCAGCGGGGCACATGAAAAAACCCTGCAGGGAAGCGCAGCGCAGACCACCAACAACCGCATGGAATTGACCGCGGCGGTTTCCGCATTGCAGGCGCTCCTGCGGCCGACGAGCGTCGTGCTCTACACGGATTCCAAATACGTGCAGCAGGGGATCAGCGAGTGGCTGCCGGCGTGGCGCGCACGCGGCTGGAAAACCGCCGGCAAGAAGCCGGTCAAGAACCTGGATCTGTGGCAGGCGCTGCACCAGGCGACGGCCGGTCACGCCATCGAGTGGCGCTGGGTACGCGGGCATTCCGGCAACGCCTACAACGAGGAAGTGGACCGGCTCGCCAACGAGGCGATTGACAAGATGCTGAGCGCTGCGGGCAACGCATGAGACAGGTTGTGCTGGATACCGAGACCACCGGCCTCGAACCGGGCGAGGGCCATCGCATCATCGAGATCGGGTGCGTGGAACTGCTTGATCGGCGCATCACGCAACGCAATTTTCACCAATATATAAATCCCGAGCGCAGTGTGGACGCCGGCGCCGCCGAAGTTCACAACTTGAGCGAGGAGTTTCTGTCCGGCAAACCGCGGTTTGCGCAGATTGCCGCGGAATTTCTCAAATTCGTCGAAGGCGCCGAACTCGTGATTCACAACGCGGCCTTCGACGTCGCGTTTCTCAACAGCGAATTGCGCCGGCTGGGCGACGCGCAGGCGGACATCACGCGCCAATGCCGCATCCTGGATACCCTGGAGCTGGCGCGCGGACTGCATCCCGGTCAGAAGAACAGCCTCGACGCCTTGTGCAAGCGTTATCACGTGGACAACACCGCGCGCGAATATCACGGCGCGTTGCTGGATGCGCAATTGCTGGCCGAGGTGTACCTGGCCATGACCGGCGGGCAGGCCAGCCTGTCGCTGGATGCGTCTTCCGGAAAATCCGGCGCACGGGCCGGTACGCCGCTACCCATGGATCGCAGCGGACTTTCCCTGGCCGTGATTCATGCATCCGACCAGGAACTCCAGGCGCATCGTGAACGGCTGGCTGCCATCCGCAAGCGCAGCGGCAAGTGTCTGTGGACGGAGTGAATGCGTAGGCAGGGACGCTGAGCCGTGCGTGCGTGGCACAGTCTGCGCGGCCTGTTTCTCGGCGCCGCGCCCGACTGGTACAAGCTGTGTATTCTCGCGTTTCTGTGCGTCAATCCGCTGATATTCTTCACCGCCGGGGCCTTCGTGGCCGGCTGGCTGCTGGTGCTGGAGTTCATCTTCACGCTCGCCATGGCGCTCCAGTGCTATCCGTTGCAGGCCGGAGGCTTGCTGGCGCTGGAGGCGGTGCTCATCGGCATGGCGGGACCGGGTATGGTGTACGCGGAGGTGGCGCACAACCTGCCGGTGCTGCTGCTGTTGATGTTCATGGTGGCCGGTGTTGTCTTCATGCAGGACCTGCTGCTGGCCGTGTTCACGCGCCTGCTGCTCAGCCTGAATCGCAAGTGGCTGTTGAGCCTGTGTTTCCTGCTGGTGGCGGCCGGTCTTGCGGCATTCCTCGACGCGCTGACCGTGGTCGCGGTGGTGATTACCGTGGTGGGCGGTTTCTATACAGCCTATCAGCGCGCCGCCCAGAGCAACACGCTGCCTGCGCACGAGATGGAACAGTTCCGCGCTTTTTTGCGCAGCCTGACGATGCATGCGGCGGTCGGTACGACCCTGGGCGGCGTGATCACGCTCGTGGGCCAACCTCAGAACCTGCTGGTGGGCGACGTCATGGGTTGGAACTTCGGCGAGTTTGCCCGGCGCATGGCACCGGTCGTGGTTCCGGTAATCGCGGCCGGGCTGCTCACCGGCGTGTTGCTGGAAAAGTTCCGGATGTTCGGTTTTGGTGCAAGCCTGCCGCCCGGCGCAAGGCAAGTGCTCGAAGCGCACGCCGGCCAGCAGGCCGGGCAGGATCGCTCCCGCCGGCGCACGGTGATTGCCATTCAGGCCATCGCCGGAGTGTTGCTGATTGCCGCGCTCGCGTGGCATGTCGCCGAAGTCGGGCTCATTGGCCTGGCATTATTGCTCGCGGTCACCGCCTTCACCGGAGTCACCGAGGAAAAACGCCTCGGCCAGGCCTTTCATGCGGCCATGCCGTTTGCAGCGCTGCTGGTGGTATTTTTCGCGGTGGTGGCGGTCATCCAGCAAGCGCAGTTGTTTACTCCGGTAATCCGCTGGGTATTGGGCTTCGAAGGCCGTGCACAGTTGGCATGCTTGTACATCGCCAACGGCCTGTTGTCGGCGGTCAGCGACAACGTGTTCGTCGCCACGGTTTACATCAAGCAGGCGCAAGCGGCATTCCTGGCGCACAATATCAGCCGCGAGCAATTCGAGCTGTTTGCCGTGGCCATCAATTCTGGCACCAATATTCCCAGCGTGGCTACGCCCAACGGGCAGGCGGCTTTCCTGTTCCTGTTGACTTCCGGTGTGGCACCGCTCATCCGGCTGTCGTACCTGCGCATGGTATGGATGGCGCTGCCCTACACCGTGGTACTGACATTGGTGGGACTGCTGGCAATGGTGTTTCTCGTGTGACGGCCGCGTATGGGCTAAACTGATGTGTCCCGAGCCCGTCAACGTCCGCCGATCACGATCAAAGAGGTGAAACATGTCGAAGACACTTGCGGGACTGTGCAGCGCCTGCGTGATGCTGATCTGGCCGCTGGTGTGTGTCGCCCAACAGGCGGGCGCCACGCAGGGCCAGCCGCTGCAACCGAGCGTCGATCAGTCCTCGGCGCCAGCGCAGCCCGCGGGGCCGCAGGATGTGTTCAGTTACAGCTATCTGCAGATCAATCGCCTGTCTGAACAATCCTATGCGTTCAACAGCCTGTCGGTGGGCAACGGCTTGCGATTCGCCTATGATTTTCCCGATCAGGTGTATCTGTTCGGGGAATGGAACTCCATGGGTTTCGACCGGCTGCCCGGAAACCATGACGTCACCGGTCTGGGCGTCGGCGCCCATCAGCAATACAACGCCTCGACATCCTTTTACGTCAACCTGTCGTATCTGCGCGATCAACTGAGCGGCAATCTGGGCGGCGCGCGCGACTACTACTGGCGCCTGAGCTACGGTTTCCAGAGTCATCTGTCGAGCTTTGTCGGGCTGACGGCGGCGATTCTCACCGAGCGCAATACCGATTTCGGCCGCCGCCCCTTCGGCGAACGGCTCGGCCTGATTTTTGGCGGCCGCACGGCGGCCGTGATCGTGTCCGCGGAGCACACCAACAACGGCAACCGGCTGGAAGCCGCGCTCACCTGGTACTACAGGTAACCCGGCGCATTGATTCCGGCCCGCCCGGCCGCGCTGCATGAAGCGTCCTGTCGATTTTGCCAAGCTTCCGCAGGCAGGCCTGCCCGCAGGCGTGCAGCGCGTGTATGCGGGTTTGCGGCACGATCTGCACCTGGACCTGTGGTTCCCGCAGGCGCCTTTGGCGATTGCAGTCGCGCTCTTCGGCCTGCTGAAGATTTCCCCGGAAATTCCCCGCGCCCTGGGCCTGCATCTGATCAATGCCGGCGGTACGGTGCAGTCCGCAGCGCTCATGCATTCGGTGGCGCACGGCGTACCCGCGATCGTGATCGGGGTATTCCTGATCATCATGGCTATCGGCCTGCAGTTGCGTTCACGGCTCGCCTGGGTGATCGTGCTGCTGATTCTGGCCACGGATCTGGCGCTCGGCATCGCGGATCATTCCGCGACCTCGGGCTACACGTCGGTCGCCAACGCGATCTTGCTGGTGGCCACGCTCGCGGCATACCGCAGTTTCCAGCGCAGCAGCGTGGCCGCCGGCACCTTGTTCGCGGTCACCAGCATCGCCTTGCTGCTCGCGTACGCGGTGTTCGGCAGCTACGAGCTGGGTGCCGAATTCAGACCGCCGATCACCGACTTGGCGACTGCGCTGTATTTTTCCGTGGTCACCATGACCACCGTGGGTTATGGCGACATCACGCCACAGACCATCGAAGCCAAACTGTTCGTCGTCTCGTTCATCATCCTGGCGGTGGCCATATTCGCCGTATCCTTGGGGGCCATCCTGGTTCCGGTCATCAACGGGCGGATTGCCTCGCTTTTGCGGCCCGGGGAGCGAAAAATGCAGCGCAGCGACCATTACGTCATCGTCGGCAAGACCCCTCTGGGCGACAACACCTGCAAGGAGCTGCGCGCACGCGGCCAGCAAGTGACGTTCATTCACGATCCCGGCGCTGAGCGGGAGACGAACAGTGAACTCGACGTCGTGACCGGCAATCCCAGCGATCTGGAAGTGTTGCGCCGTGCCGGCGCCGAGCGTGCGCGCGCGGTGCTGGCGCTGAGCGAGGACGATGCGGAAAACGCTTTCGTGGTGCTCGCGATGCGCGAGCTGGCGGAAAACGTCAAGACCGTGGCCGTGGTGCACCACACCCGCAATCTGGCCAGCGTCAAACGCGTGCGCCCCGATCTCATCGTATCGCCGCAGGTTCTGGGCGGCGAGCTGCTGGCCATGGCCCTGAGCGGCGAAGACATCAATACCGATACGCTGCTGGACCAATTGCTGCATTTCCGCGCCTGAAGCAGGCGCTGCCGTGTAAAATGCGCACCCGGATTTACCTCCCGTATCCCGCATGACTGTCCGCACCCGCTTCGCTCCCAGTCCCACCGGCTACCTGCACATCGGCGGCGCGCGCACCGCGCTGTTCTGCTGGTTGTATGCGCGCCATCACGGCGGCACCTTTGTACTGCGCATCGAGGACACGGATCGCGAGCGCTCCACGCCCGAGGCGGTGCAGGCCATCCTCGACGGCATGGCATGGCTGGATCTCAGGCCTGATGAGGGCCCGTATTATCAGACGCGGCGCTTTGATCGCTATCGCGAGGTGGCCGCGCAGCTGCTGCAATCAGGGCACGCGTATCACTGCTATTGCACCAGGGAGGAACTCGAACAGATGCGCGCCGCCCAGCTGGCGCGTAAGCAGAAGCCGCGCTACGACGGACGCTGCCGCGAGCGCCGCGAGCCGCGCCCCGGCATCGCACCGGTATTGCGCTTCAAGAATCCACAGGCCGGCCAGACGGTGGTGAATGATCTGGTACGCGGCCGGGTGGTATTCGACAACGCGGAACTGGATGATCTCATCATCCAACGCTCGGATGGGGCGCCCACCTACAACTTCAGCGTGGTGGTGGACGACATGGACATGCGTATCACGCATGTAATCCGCGGCGACGATCATCTGAACAACACGCCGCGTCAGATCAACATCTTCAAGGCGCTGGGGGCGGAGGCGCCCGAGTATGCGCACCTGCCGATGATCCTGGGCCCGGACGGCGCCAAGCTTTCCAAGCGCCACGGTGCGGTGAGCGTGATGCAATACCACGAGGACGGCTTTCTGCCGGCGGCACTGCTGAATTATCTGGTGCGTCTCGGCTGGTCACACGGCGACCAGGAAATCTTCACGCGTGAGCAGATGATCGGGTATTTCGAGCTTGGCGACGTGAATCAGTCGGCCTCGGCCATCAATCCCGAGAAACTCCTGTGGCTCAACCAGCAGTACATCAAAAGCTCCGATCCGCAGGTGCTTGCGGCCGAGTTGCGCTGGCACCTTGCGCGCCTGGGCATCGAGACGGATGACACCTCCAAGCTGGCCGCGGTAGTGCGTACGCAGGCGGAACGCGCCCGGACGCTCAAGGAGATGGCCGAGCACAGCCAATTCTTCTTCCGCAATTTTTCCGAATACGAACCGGGAGCGGCGCATAAGCATCTCACGGCCGAATCCCTGCCGGCACTCGAGGCGCTGCGCGCGCGGTTGGCCGCGCTCGGTGACTGGTCGGCCACGACCATTCACGCGCTGCTGGACGACATCGCGGCGGCGGCGGACGTGAAGCTCGGCAAGGTTGCACAACCGCTGCGTGTCGCGGTAACCGGTGGCGGCGTATCACCGCCCATAGATGTGACGCTGGAAATCCTCGGCCGTGAGGTCACACTGCGCCGACTGGATCGAGCGCTCGCCTGGATCAGGACGTCAAGCGCCTGATGTCGCAGCGATTTGATTGACAGTCCGCGCGGCAGGCCGGAAAATACGCGCCCCGCGTGGGGCTATAGCTCAGCTGGGAGAGCGCCTGCATGGCATGCAGGAGGTCGCCGGTTCGATCCCGGCTAGCTCCACCAACACCCCGTCTAGTAAAATCCAACAACGTCCACGAAGCCCTTACGTACCAAGCACTAGCTGGCTTTTCTTATCCACTAGCATCCAAGGAAATCTCCCTGCAGCGGGGGCACATTGGGGGCCAATTTGGGGGCCTATTGACAGTCTGGGGGCCCAAGCACACACTTTCCCCATGCTTACCGAAGCCCGTTTGCGTGCCGCCAAGGCTCCCCAGAGGCCCGTTAAGCTGTTTGATGGCGGGGGTCTGTATCTGCTGCTGCATCCGAACGGCTCGAAGTACTGGCGGCTGAAGTATCGCCACGGCGGCAAGGAAAAGAAGCTCGCCCTGGGCATCTATCCCGCGGTGAGCCTGAAACAGGCGCGCGAGCGCCGCGAGGATGCCCGCCGGGAGCTTGCCAAGGGTCAGGATCCTCATGCCGAGCGCAAGGCCGAGCAGGAAACCGACCCTGAGTGCTTCGAGGCGGTGGCGCGGGAGTGGTTTGCCAAATACTCACCGAGCTGGGCCGCATCGCACAGCGGCAAGATCATCCGGCGACTGGAACGTGACCTGTTTCCGTATCTGGGCAGCCGCCCGATCAAAGCGATCAACGCGCCTGAACTCTTGACCGCGCTGCGACGCATCGAAGCGCGCGGCACCGTGGAGACAGCCCACCGGGCTTTGCAGAATGCCGGGCAGGTTTTCCGCTATGCGGTCGCCACTGGCCGCGCCGAGCGTAACTGCGCCGGTGATTTACGCGGAGCGCTCGCACCAGTCAAGGAATCCCATTACGCAAGTCTCACCGAACCCAAAGCGGTTGGCGAACTGCTGCGCGCCATTGAAGGCTACCAGGGCGACTCTGTGACTTGCGCCGCGCTCAAACTCACGCCGCTAGTGTTTGTGCGCCCCGGCGAACTGCGGCAGGCGGAATGGGCAGAGTTTGATCTCGACAAGGCCGAGTGGCGCATCCCGGCTCCGAAGATGAAAAGCCGCACGCTGCATATCGTGCCACTCTCGACTCAGGCGCTCACCATTCTCCAGGAACTGCATCCGTTGACCGGATCGGACCGCTACTTGTTCCCCGGTCTGCGCAGCCGTTCGCGGCCAATG
>DATEJV010000107.1:0-3527 GCA_035277745.1 Gammaproteobacteria bacterium
ATTCCCGGTTCGATTCACAACCCGCTGGCACGCGGCTGCCATCGGCTGATTCGCGAAGGCGCCAAGCTGGTGGAATCTGCGGGCGACATTCTCGAGGAACTCGCGCCGCTGCTGAAACTCGAAGCGGCCGCGGCACAGCCAGCGCCTGCTGAAACGCAGGCCGCGGCCGAACCCGACGATCCCGAATACCGCTTGCTGTTGAATTCGCTCGACTACGCCCCCACTTCCGTGGACGCTTTGGTCGAGCGCACTGGATTGACGCCCGATGTGGTTTCCTCCATGCTGCTGATGCTCGAGCTTCAGGGCCAGGTGGAAGCCGCGCCGGGTGGCCATTATTCCCGGGTAAACAAGAGGCCTGCGTCATGATGAAAGAAAATGTGCTTGACGTACTCATGTACCTGTTCGAAAACTACCTGGATGAGGACGACGAGGACACCAGCACCGACCGTGAATCACTGACGGTGGAACTGGAACAGGCGGGCTTCCCCAAAGCCGAGATCAACAAGGCCTTCGACTGGCTGGAAAACCTGGCGAGCAATCCGCCGGACAGCGAAACCCGCTTCAACCGTCCGGACGCGTTCCGGGTGTATGCGCCGGTGGAAACCGAGCGCCTGGGCATGGAATGCCGCGGGTTCCTGCAGTACCTCGAGAACATCGGCATCCTCGAAGCCGCGCAACGCGAAGTGGTGATTGACCGCATCATGGCGCTGGACGGCGACGAAATCGACCTGGAACAGGTGAAATGGATCGCGCTCATGGTGCTGTTCAACCGCCCCGGACAGGAGGACGCCTACGCGCGCATGGAGGATCTGGTGTTCGACGATTCCGTCGGCGTGATGCATTAAATTCCGGTTTGTTTCCGCACCGCCGCAGCCGAACTGCGGCGGTTTTTGTTGCCAGGCACCGCGGCGTCAGTGTGCCCGGACTTGCCGTGATACCGGCGTTTGTAGTATTTGTGTATAGATATGAGTGAAAACCTGGTCATCGTCGAATCTCCCGCGAAAGCCAAAACCATCAAGAAATACCTCGGCAAGGGTTTCGAGGTGCTGGCCTCCTACGGTCACGTGCGCGATCTGGTACCCAAGGAGGGCGCGGTGGATACCGCCAACGGATTCGCCATGAAGTACGCACCCATCGAGCGCAATGCCAAGCACGTGGCGGAAATCGCCAAGGAACTGAAAAAGGCCGATGCGCTGTACCTCGCCACCGACCCGGACCGCGAGGGCGAGGCGATTTCCTGGCATTTGTACGAGATGCTCAAGGACAAGGGCGCGCTCAAGGACAAGGACGTGCACCGCGTGGTGTTCCATGAAATCACCCAGCGCGCCGTCAACGAGGCGGTGGCGCATCCGCGTGGGCTGTCCACCGAGCTGGTGAACGCCCAGCAGGCGCGGCGCGCGCTCGATTATCTCGTGGGCTTCAACCTTTCGCCGCTGCTGTGGAAGAAGATCCGCCGCGGCCTGTCCGCGGGCCGGGTGCAATCGCCGGCACTGCGGCTGATCGTGGAGCGCGAGGCCGAGATCGAGAAGTTCAAGAGCGAGGAATACTGGACGCTAGCCGCCAACTCCGAAAAGGACGGCCAGGCCTTCAGCGCCCGGCTGTATCAGTACGCCGGCAGCAAGGTCGAACAATTCAGCTTCCGCGACGAAACCTCGGCGCGTACTGCCGAACAGGCGCTGCTCGCATCCGCGCACGGCAATCTGCGCGTGGCCTCGGTGGCGAAGAAACAACGCCGGCGCAATCCTTCACCGCCGTTCACCACCTCCACCCTGCAGCAGGAGGCCTCGCGCAAGCTCGGCTTCGGCGCGCAGCGCACCATGCGCGTCGCGCAGAAACTCTACGAAGGCATTGATCTCAGCGGCGAGGGTCCGGTGGGCCTGATTTCCTACATGCGCACCGATTCGGTGAATCTCGCGGCCGAAGCCGTGGCGGAAATCCGTGAAGTCATCGCCGGCCGCTTCGGCCAGGATCATCTGCCCTCCGAGCCGTGCGTGTACAAGACCAAATCCAAGAACGCCCAGGAAGCCCACGAGGCCATCCGCCCGACCTCGGCCGCGCGTGCGCCGGAGACTATCCGCGGCAAGCTCACCGATGAGGAACGCAAGCTCTACGAACTCATCTGGAAGCGCACCATCGCCTGCCAGATGGAACAGGCGGTGTTCGACACCGTGACCGCGGACCTGGATGCCGGGGGCCAGAGCACGTTCCGCGCCACCGGCTCCACGCTGGTGGTGCCGGGATTCATCGCCGTGTATCAGGAAGACCGCGACGACAATGGCGCCGACGAGGACAGCGAGATGCGTCTGCCGCCGCTGGCCGAGGGCGACAGCGTTGTGCTCCAGGGCGTCGCCTGCGAACAACACTTCACCGAGCCGCCGCCGCGCTACACCGAGGCCAGCCTGGTGAAAGCGCTCGAAGAGTTCGGCATCGGCCGGCCCTCGACCTACGCCACCATCATCTCCACGCTGCAACAGCGCGAATATGTGGAGATGGACAAGAAGCGCTTCAAACCCACCGACGTGGGCAAGGTGGTGGCCAAGTTCCTCACCGAGCATTTCACCCAGTATGTGGATTACGACTTCACCGCCAAACTCGAAGACGAACTGGACGCGGTATCGCGCGGCGAAAAGGAATGGGTGCCGGTGATGCGCGAATTCTGGGGTCCGTTCAAGCAGCTCGTGGACCACAAGGAGGAAAACGTGTCACGCAAGGACGTGACCACGGAGAAGCTCGACGAGCAATGCCCGAAGTGCGGCAAGCCGCTCTCCATCCGCCTGGGACGGCGCGGGCGCTTCATCGGTTGCACCGGCTACCCGGACTGCGACTACACCCGCAATCTCGACGAGACCGCCGAACAGGCCGCGCAGCCGGAGAAGATCGAGGGCCGGCAATGCCCGCAGTGCGGCTCGGATCTGATCATCCGCCGCGGGCGTTACGGCAAGTTCATCGGCTGCTCGAGTTATCCCAAGTGCAAATACGTGGAGCCGCTGG
This sequence comes from Gammaproteobacteria bacterium, assembly GCA_035277745.1. Classification (GTDB taxonomy): domain Bacteria; phylum Pseudomonadota; class Gammaproteobacteria; order Natronospirales; family REEB76; genus REEB76. Next base: position 2,992 of record DATEJV010000107.1, read on the forward strand.
AAAAGCCCCAGGACACCGGCGTCGAGTGCCCCGAGTGCCATCAGGGCACGTTCCTGAAACGCAAATCGCGCTATGGCAAGATTTTCTATTCGTGCTCGCGCTATCCGGACTGCAAATACGCGGTGTGGAATCCGCCCATTGCCCAGCCCTGCCCGCGCTGCGCCTGGCCGATCCTCACCGTAAAGACCACCAAGCGCAAAGGCACCGAGCGCGTCTGCCCGCGCAAGGAATGCGGTTTTGCGGAACCGGCGCCGGAGCTGGCGCCACCCGTGGAACCCGCGGCGGCGACCGCGACTTCCTGATGCAGCATGGGCGCGCTGCGGTGGCCATTGAAGCGCGCACGCGATGTGATCTGGGGCGGCGGTGTCATCGCCTATCCCACCGAAGCGGTTTTCGGTCTCGGCTGCGATCCGCTCAACGCCCGGGCCGTGGCGCGCATTCTCGCCATCAAACAGCGCGCAGCCGCCAAGGGTTTCATCCTGATTGCCGCCGACATCGCCCAGCTCGAACCGTTCATGCAGCTGGACGCGGCGATG
>DATEJV010000108.1:0-12605 GCA_035277745.1 Gammaproteobacteria bacterium
ATTGCAGGTGAAAGTTCCGAGATCGGGCAGCGGATCATCGGTCTGCGGCAGGCTGACCTGCAATCGGCAGCTTTGATGGTCCCAGTTTGCCCGGATTTCATTATGGGCTTGCAGGCCGGTGAGATACACCTCGCCGTCCAGACCCACGGGGAAATTCTGAGTCTGGCCCAGAATTTGTACGACGGCGCCGGCCGGCAGCGGCTTGCCGTCCGCGAGCTTGATGGTGAGCGTGGCGCCGCGCGTCGAAGTGATTGGGAACTTCACGATTACGCCGCTGTTGACCCGCGGCACCGCGCTTTGTTGCAGCGTATTGATTTGAACGCTCAACGGAATACTCTGGGCGTCGAGGCTCACGGGGTTGTTCTGGTAGGGGCGTAGATTGGGGATCAGGGCGTCGCCGTTCTTGTCGGTGACGCCGACCGGCTGGTTGTCCGCGTACACGGTGACGTCGGGAATGCCGGGCGCTTCCACCAGGCCAAACGCACCGTTGATCTGGCGCGTGGGGAACACGCCGCCGCCGATGAAGGCCAGTCCGCCGCTGGCCTCGGCCTGATAACTGGTCTGACCGACGGTGTTGAGCGCACCCACGCGGTAGGTGCCGACGTTGTTCTGATAATCGTATTCCGCCTGGTTGAATGCGTCCGGCCCAAGCTGTGCGCTCACGCGGTAGCCACTGCCGGTGCCGGCAGGCAGGCTCTCCTGCACCTGGGCGAACGCCTGGTCCACGTGGTTCTGGCGCTGCACGCCAAAACTCAGGTTGCTGCGCTCGCCGAAGGGCAGGGTGAACATCAACACTACGCCGTTGCTGCTGCTGGTGAGCGTGTGATAAGCGCTGGCGCTGAAGAAGCCGCGGTTGCCGACATTGATGCTGTAGCTTGCGGTTACCAGGCGCGTGTGGCCGAACAGCGGCGAGCTTTGATCGAGGTAGGCGAGCGAGGCCGAGCCGGCGCGGCCCAGGAAAGCACCGGCGCTGGCGGTAGTCTGTTTGCGCGGTGCCGGCAGTCCGTTGTAGCCCAGCTCGGTAAAGTCCGGACTCGCCAGTTGTGAGCTGAGGCCGGCGTTGAAGGTTGCGCCCTGCCACTGATAGCCGATGAGTCCCAGCACGCCCTGACCGAGCGCGCTGTGACTTGCGGCCAAAGCGGCATTGAATATGCCCGTGGTTGGTGCCGCCCAGGTGGCGCCGACGCTTGCATCCTGCAGGCCAGTGGAACTTTCGGCGCGCAGCTCGCCGGTGAGATCGTCGCTGAAGCCGTGACGGAATAATCCAGTGGCCGCGAACGGTCCGTAGTCGTTGCTCGCGAGGCCGTAGTTCTCGCGCAGTTTGCCGGCGGCAAACGAGTAATCGTCGAGCCCGGATTTCAGCAGATTCGAGCTGGCATAGAAGGATTCCGAAATCACCTGTTCGCGGCCGAGCAGGTCAAGCACCACCAGCGTAGCGGTACCGGGGCCGGTGACCACCGGCACCGCCGGCACCGAGAACGGGCCGGGCGGCACCTGCTGGGATTTCCTGAGTACGCCGTTGACGTACAACTGCACGGTCGAGGGCAACGCTGCCTGACCGCCGATCACCGGCAACGGGAAAGTGATGAAGTACGGACGGGTGGCGAAGTTGGTGCCGTACTGCACGCCGCCCAGGCGCACGGCGAGACCGGTCATGCCGCCGTTGGTGATGCTGTCGCCGAGCTGCAGCGTGGTCATGTTATCCGGATCGTCATGCGTCCACACGCTGTCGAGCCGCGTCCATTGGCTGTGGGCGTGATTGATGTTCTGGCCGATGAAGCTCGAAGTGCCCACGCCCCAGTCGTTGAACACGCCGGCTTCGAGCAGGCTGTTGATGCCGGTCACGCCGGGACTGCGGGTGCCGAGGAAATCGTAATTCAGAAAGCCGCCGAACGGCGTGGGCTGCGGGTGCGGATTGCTGGGGAACAGGCCGTCCACCACCGAAGCGGTGAAGGCGCCGGGCGGGGCGCTGATCCACAGGGTTTCCGTGGTCGCGTCCACGTGATAGCTCAAGCCTGAAATCGCATCCAGTGGATAGAATTTTTCGCCTTGATACAGGTACGGCCGGGTCGCAGGTAAGCGCAGTCTCCAGCGTTCCAGGTCGGAGACGCGCGCATACAAATTCTTGTCGGGCGTGCTGTCCAAGCCGAGCAACATATCGGTCTCGTGCCAGGGCTGCTGGTTGAGATGCACTTCCAGCAGCAGTTCGATGGGCGCGGGAGTTACCGCTGTCTGTGTGGCAGTGGCCGTCGCAGCGGGCGCGGCGGGATTGGTCGAGACTGCGCGGCCCGGAATCCCGGCATGTACGGTTGCGGGTGCGCCGGCTGCCGCGGAGCGGACCGTCCCTGCGGCGCGTATCGTCCTCGGCGCGCGCGTTGTCGGGGGTGGCTGTGGAGCGGGCGGCTGCACTCCGGGCTTGGCCGGTACCGAGGTGACCGCGGTGGACGACGGTACCGTTAGATGCGATAAAGCCGCCGGCGCATGCGACGCCTGCGAATAGCGGCGCAGTGACAGCGGCACCGCGACGGCTACCAGCGCGACGGCCACCGCCAGGCCGAATCGCAGCGCATGGCCGCGGCCGAACGCGCCCCCGGACATGGGTCAGGCCGTGACGGCCGGTAAAGGGCCGCCGGGAGAAATGTCGGGGAAATTGCGCCTGGAAACACAACGCGCCGTATGGACGGCGGCCTCAGGCTCCGGGGGAGAGTTGCGCATGGAAGCTGCCCCCGTCGGTGTCCGCGGTGATCTGCAGCGGAGTATTCGCTGCCAGCGGCGCCGCCAGTTTGACGTTCCAGGTGCGTTGCGAGCCGGGCAAAAGGTAACCGCCGAATTCCTGCAGCAGCGGGGCGCTGCGGCCTTTTGCAGTCACGCTCAACTTGAGGAGTTCAGTGTGCGCCGTGCCGTTGTTGTGCACGCTGAGCTGCAATTCTTCGGCGGACACGCGTCTGGCGGACCACTGCAGGTCAGGAGCGGTTGTCATCGCCGGTTCGACGAATACCGGAATACCGATGCGTAGGGCGATCTGCACTCCGTGGAAACTCGTGCGAGGCGCCGGTGGCACTTCCGTGAGAAACAGCCGATAGCAGGTTTCCTGTTTGGCGTCGGGCGCGGTGCGCAGGCCGATGCGCACCACCTGCTGGCTGCCGGCGGCCACGGTGAAAATCGGGGGTGTGGCCAACAGGTTGCGGCTCGGCGTGTACACGTCCTGACCGTTTTCCTGGGACCACGCCACGATCTGCATCTGCACCACGGTGGGACTGTCGCTGCTGTTGGTCACGCGCAGCACGCCCGTGGTCTGCGCGGCGGACAGCGTCACGCGTATGGGATTTACCTGGAAGGAAGCGGCTCGCGCCCCGAAGGGCGCGAGCAGCATGATTACCAGGAACAGCAGCTTGCGCATGACTCTGGTCCGCTCAAGGACTTGGCAGGACTTAGAACGTGACCGTGACCGTAATGGTGTCCTGGTAGGAATTCGCCACGCTCGAAGGCGTCACGTTCTGACCGCTGGGGATGGTACCGTACACGGTGAACGGCTGCACGGTTGCGGCGCTGGTGCTGGTGTAACTCTGAGTGGAGGTGCCACCTGTGCCATCGCCCCACACGGCCGTGTTGCCTGAAGTGGTGTACAGCTGATAGTTCAGCAGGTCAGTGGAACTGCCGGTGTCCTTCATCTGGCGCTGCGCCAGGGTGCCGTTCACACCGCCGTTCAATTCCATGGTGGCGACCGTGGTCTTGGTGCACTGTACGTTCACTGTCGAGGTGCCGGTGGTGTTGGTGCCGGACAGCGGATCGTAAGTGCCGAAGGCCAGAGCCGTGGCCGAAACATTGCACGATTTGATGACGTTGGCCGACACCAAAATGGTCGTGGTCTGTGGCGACGGGCCTGCAAACGCGCTGCCCATGACCAGCAAGCCGGCCGCGCCGGTGAGCATAAGAGTACGCAAGTGCTTAAACATGACAGTTCTCCAAGTAAGTTAAAGATTGCCCAATTTCACTTGCAGCTGCCCGGTTTGGCGGATCCAAGGAGCGGACTGCTGCACCGCGGGTATCCCTGAGACACTCTCCGGTGAAACCCCGGAGGTTCTCGGAATTCCTCCTAACCTATGTGGAAGCAACCCTTGTGCCAAAGCCCGTAATACACGGTACTCAGGCCTTGAAGAACGAGTCCGGATGATGTTCCCTTACCCCAAAGTGACGCGGTGTGTCACTTTTGTTCATCCCGGTGGCCGCAAGAGATGCTGTATTGCGGTCCGCTTTTTAATGGGATCGGAACTATATGTCAAGGAATATTTTGTATACTAATCATTTGCAATTCATGGAGTTACGTTATTGATTTAACCCGCCGCGCAGGATTTTATTGCTGCTCCGCCCGTATCCAGGCTTCCCACCAGTTCGGCTGCATGCTTGAACCCGTGTAGTTCGAGGTATTCGGCGATGCCGGCGTTGAGTTTCTTGCAAACCAGGGGGTCATAGAACAGTGCCGTGCCCACACCCACCGCCGACGCCCCGGCAATCATGAATTCCAGCGCATCGCGCACCGTGGTGACACCACCCTGGCCGATGATCGGCACCCCGTGGGGTTTGACGACCTGGCGGACCTGCTGCACCTTGAGGAGCGCCAGCGGCTTGATGGCCGGGCCGGACAGGCCGCCCTGGAAGTTTCCGAGCGTCGGCTTGCGCGTTTGCGGGTCTATCGCCATGCCGGCAAAGGTGTTGATGGCGGCGAAGGCGTCGGTGCCGGCCTCAAGGCAGCGGCGGGCGTTTTCCGCGATGTCGGTCTGGTTGGGCGAAAGCTTGGTGATCAGCGGCTTTTTCGTGACCCTGCGGCAGGCGGCTACCACGCGTGCCGACATTTCCGCATCGTTGCCGAACTGCACGCCGCCTTCCTTCACGTTCGGGCAGGAGATGTTGATCTCGATGGCGTCAATCGGCGAGTCGTCGAAACGGCGCGTGACCTCGGCGTATTCCTCCAGAGTCGAGCCCGCGACGTTGGCGATGAATCGCGTCTCGCCGAAATTAAGAGCAGGCAGGATCTTCTTCACCACGTGATCTACGCCGGGATTCTGCAGGCCGATGGCGTTCAGCAGCCCGGAGGAGGTTTCGCACAGCCGATGCGGCGGGTTGCCGAGCCGCGGCTTCAACGTGGTGCCCTTCAGGCACACCGCGCCGGCGTCGCGGTTGGAGAAACCCGCAACGCGCGTATATTCTTCGCCGAAGCCCACGCAGCCGGATAGCAGCACCAGCGGTGAGTTGAAATCCATGCCGCAAAATCTGGTTTTCAGTGATTCGGGGCAGGCCTCGTTGCTCATGATTTGTGTATGCATTTTTTAATTCCTTCTCCCCTTGCGGGGAGAAGCTTAGGATGAGGGCCGATTCCCTTTCACCCTTGCCCTCTCCCCCAAGGGGGAGAGGGGACTGAAAATATGTTCCATGTTGTTCTTTTCCAGCCGGAAATCCCGCCGAACACCGGCAACATCATACGCCTGTGTGCCAATACGGGCGCCGCGTTGCATCTGGTTCATCCGCTCGGTTTCGAGATCACCGCAGCGCGTGTGAAACGCGCCGGACTGGATTACCGTGAAATGGCGAATGTGCACGAGCACGCCGACCTGGAGAGTTTTCTAGAAAAGGTCGCGCCGGTCCGGCTGTTTGCCGTTTCCACCCGCGGACACCACAGCCATGCTGATGTTTCCTATCGAACCGGAGATGCTTTCCTGTTCGGCCCGGAAACGCGGGGTTTGCCGCAGGCGTTGCTGGATTCGATGCCACCGGAACAGGTGTTGCGCATCCCCATGCGGCCCGATAACCGCAGTCTGAATCTCTCCAACGCCGTGGCGGTAATTGTCTATGAGGCTTGGCGGCAGGCGGATTTCGCTGGCGGCACTTAATTCGATTCAAGCCTCAAGGTGCAGGAATACTGCCTACCCGCCGTTCTGGCCGATGCGACTGCGGCCAGCCGACAGCAATTTACACCACAATTTTTTTGTGCTAGTAAACCCGTGCGTTGAATGCAGGGGGCAAACCGAATGCTACCCAGATGGATTCAGGCGAAATCGCATGTCGTCCGGCGCCACATGGCCGGACTGGTCGAGCAGATCACCGACAGCGTCTATGTACGCGAGAATTCAGGCCACATCCTGTATGCGAATGCAGCACTGTGCGAACTCAGCGGGTACACGTACTCAGAGTTGACCCGCATGCACGTGCGCGAGTTGTATGCTATTCCCCAGACGGAATTCCAGCGCCTTTTCGACGCCTCCAACAGTACCTTTCTGATTCACGGCGTGCGGCAGCTGAAACGCAAGGACGATCGAATGCTGCCAGTGGATATCAGCGCGCGATCTATTGGCAGCGGCCGCATCAGCGCGGTGATACATGACCTCAGCGAGCGCACGGCATTGGAAACCCGGCTGCGTCGCGCCGAGGACGTGTTTGCCATCATGGAACGCGAGGTCAACGATGTGCTGTTCAGTTTGGCGGTGGAACCGGGAGAACAGTATCGCTTTCAATTCGCCAACGCGGCCTTTTACCGCGCGACCGGCCTGGAGCCCGGCAAAGTAGTCGGCCGGCCTGTACAGGCGGTCATTCCCGAGCCATCGCTCAGCCAGGTTCTGACGCATTACCGCCAGGCCATCAGCGAGAAGCGTGCAGTGCACTGGGATGAAGTCTCCGAGTATCCCACGGGCACGACGTATGGACAGGTCATGGTGACGCCGGTGTTCAACCTCCAAGGCGTGTGCACAGAACTCGTGGGCCGGGTGCACGACATTACCGAACGCAAGCAGCACGAGCTGATGCTGGAACACCAGAAGAATCTGTATGCCATGCTGTCGCAGACCAATCAGGCGATCGTCCACCTGCAGGATCGCAATGAACTGTTCCTGGCGGTATGCCGTGCTGCCGTGCAGCATGGCCATCTGCAATTCGCCGCAATCAGCCTGTTGGATCCTCAAACCCGGCAGTTACGCACGGCCGTCAAATACGGCTTTGACGCCGATTACCTGCAGTTCGCGCGGATTTTCGCCACTGCTTCCGACGTCCGCGGGCGCGGCCCCGCCGGAGAAGCCGTACTCACCGGACATTGCGCGGTGTGCAACGATTTCGTCAACGATCCACGCACCCAACCGTGGCGGGAGTTGGGACGCCGGGCCGGCATCCGCGCTTCCGCGTCGGTTCCGATCCGTGAACACGGCGAGATCATCGGCGTAATGAGTTTGTACGCGAATACCCCGGATTATTTTACCGAGGATATGCTGCCGACGCTGAATGAGATGGCGGGAGACGTGTCCTTCGCCCTCGACAACTACATACGCGAAGCTGAACACGCACGCCTGACACTGGAGAGAGAGCAGGTATTCACGCGCGTCGCGGACGGTTTTCTTGCAGCCGATCGCGACTGGAACCTTACCTATGTGAATACGGCAGCCGGCAAGATACTGAGTGGCGTCCCGCAGGACTTGATCGGCAAGAATTTCTGGAGCGTGGTTCCGCAGGAAATCGGAAAGCAGCTCCGGCAGGCCTTCCAGATTTCCATGGTCTTGCAGCAACCGGCGTCGCTGGAAGAATATTTTGATCCCTGGGGAAGTTGGTATGTAGTGAATACCTACCCTTCCCAGAGTGGGCTGACTGTGTATTTCCGAGATATCACTGCGCGCAAAAGCCTGCAGAAACGGGAGGAAGCCCACCGAGCGGAGATCGGGCGCATTTCGCAGCGATTGCTCGAGGCCCAGGAATTGGAGCGGCGTAACCTGGCACGCGAGTTGCATGACGAAGTCGGGCAATGCCTGAGCGTCATCAACATGAAACTGCGGGAGGCGGATGCGCTGGCCACTGACGCACCTCTCAAGCATCTGCATCAGCAGGCCTTGAACATCGTGACCGAGCTGGATGCACAGATCGGACAAATGTCGCTAGATCTGCACCCCTCGGTGCTGGATGATCTGGGACTGTCGGCGGCGTTCCAGTGGTGCATTCGCACTCGTTTGGGTAGCGATGGCCATAAGGTCCACCTGGATATTGCGCCCGGGTTGTCACGGTTTTCCGAAAGCGTGGAGAGAACAGTCTTCCGGATATTTCAGGAGAGCGTAACCAACGCTTTGAAATACGCCGAGGCGACCCGCATCAATGTGAGGCTAGCTAGGGAGGAAGATGGCAAGTTGTTGCTCGCGGTCTCTGACAACGGTCGCGGCTTCGATGTCGCTGCGGCCATACAGGCTGCGCGCAACGGCAAAAGCCTCGGACTGGTAGGCATGCAGGAGCGCGCCCAGTTGTTGGGCGGGGAAGTCTCTGTACATTCAGCGCCGGGCCATGGAACCACGGTGCAACTCGAATTGCCAAGCCAACCGCGGCCGACATCCGAGTAGTGCGACGCTCGAGCTCAAACCGCCGACGCAGTGCGCGACCTGCGCCCGCTGGACGACCGGCAGCGATGGATGATCAATTTTCCGATTTCAGCTCGCGCGCCATCAGGGCTTCGACTGCCACGCGCGGCGGCAGGTGCTCGTGCAACACGCGGTACACCTGTTCGGTGATGGGCATGTCCACGTTCAGGTGTTTGGCGAGCTTGTGCGTGGCCGCGGCTGCGGCCACACCTTCGACCACCTGACCGATGTCGGCCTCGGCGGATTGCCGGTCCACGCCGCCGGCAAGCCTCAGGCCCAGGCGCCGGTTGCGCGATTGATCGTCGGTACAGGTCAGCACCAGATCCCCCAGGCCGCTGAGCCCCTGAAAGGTCTCGGCGTGCGCGCCGAGTTTCGCGCCCAGCCGCGCGATTTCCGCCAGGCCGCGGGTAATCAAGGCAGCCCGCGCGTTGGCGCCGAACTTGAGCCCGTCGCTGATGCCGCAGGCAATGGCGATGACGTTCTTCACCGCGCCGCCGACCTCCACGCCGACAATGTCGCCGGCGGTGTACACGCGAAAACTCCTGCTGTGTAGTGCTTCCGCCAGGTCCTGCGCAAAGCGCGTATCGTGCGATGCGACGGTGACCGCGGTCGGCAGTCCCGCCGCCACTTCGCGCGCAAAGCTTGGACCCGAGAGCGCCGCGAGCGGCGTGTCTTTGCCGAACAGCTCCGCCGCCACCTGGTGCAGCAACTGACCGTTATCGGGTTCAAACCCCTTGGTGGCCCACGCCAGCCGCAGGTTTTTGGGTTTGTGCGCGCCGAGGTGCTTGAGCGTAGCGCGAAACCCCGCGCTCGGGACGGCCACCAGCACGTCGTGCACGCTTGCGGCCAGGGCGCCGAGATCGGTTTCGACGCGCAGCGCGTCCGGGAAGACGAAGCCGGGCAGGAAACGCCGGTTGGCGCGCTCCGCGATCAGCGGCTTGAGTTCTTCCGGGAACGGCGACCACAGGCGCACCGCGCGTCCGTTGCGCGCGAGCACAATCGCGAGTGCGGTGCCCCAGGAGCCGGCGCCAAGAATCCCGATGGGCTTGGCATCGCTCACCACGCGGCTCTCATCCGGGACTGTCCGCCGCGGATGCGGGCGCAGCGGCCGGCGGAGCGCCGGCTTGGCTGAGGCTCTGCATGTACACCAGGTCGAAATTCACCGGCTGCAGCAGCAGCGCGGGCATGCTGCCTTTTTGCACCAGATCGGAGACCGCTTCGCGTGCATACGGGAACAGGATATTGGGACAGTAGCTGCCGAGGATGGCACCCAACTCCTGATCGTTGAAACCGTGGATGCTGAACAGCCCGGCCTGGTGCACTTCCACCAGGAACACGCTGCGGCTTTCGGCCTGTGCCTCGATGGTGATGGTGAGCACCACCTCGAAACTGTCGTCGCCGAGCTTGTTGGTGTCGGCACGCATGTTGACCTTGACCTCGGGATTGAGCGCGGCGCTGAACACCGCCGGAGCCCGGGGCGATTCAAACGAGCAATCCTTCATGTAGATGCGCTGCAACACCACGTGCTGGGCGGCGTCGTGGCCGTTGCCGGGGGCGATAGGTTGGGATTCGGTATTTTCGGACATGCGGATTCCTTTTATATACGGGATTGCGAAATATCAGCCGGCCAGCAGGCGATCCAGATCGCCACGACGCTCAAGCGCGTACAGTTCGTCGAAGCCGCCGACATGCCGGTCGCCGATGAAAATCTGCGGCACGCTGCGCCGCCCGCCGCTTTTCTGCTGCATTTCGACGCGGCGTGCCGGTTCCTGGTCCACCAGGTATTCGGTATACGCGATGTGCTTGGATTGCAGCAGCGCCTTGGCGCGCATGCAGTACGGGCAAACGCGCGTGCTGTAAACGATCACCGCTTGCATGCGCTCAACTCCGCTCGCCGCGTTCCAGCGGCAGGTGTTCGCTTTGCCAGGCCTTGATGCCGCCCTTCAGGGTGTGCACCGCCTTGAAACCGCGTTTGATGAGCGTGGCGGCGGCTTTCTGGCTGGTTTGGCCGCTGTCGCAGCAGACGATCACGGGTTGCTCCTTGAATTTGTCGAGTTCCGCGATGCGCGTGTCCAGCTCCGCCAGCGGAATGTTGCGCGCCCCGATTACGTGGCCACCGCCGAATTCCGAGTGCGGACGGATATCCAGCACCGTCGCGCCCTTGTTGATGAGCAGCACGCTCTCTGCCGGGCGCAGTTCGCGATACTTGCGCAGGCGCCGCAGCAACTCATCGCCGATGAACAGCAGGATGATGATGACGGCTGCGGCGATGAGATAGGGGTGATGCTGGATGAATTCAAGCAGGCGCGGCATGCACGAATCTGGGCGGCAAACGGGCGCGTAGTATAGCAGCCGACCTGCAAGCCTTTGAGAGGCTGGAAGAATCTCCTAGAATCTGCGCACCTCCGCCGGAATCGAGAAATGCCCGCCTCCCTGCTGCCGGCCCCACCGCGTATTTTTTGCTTGCTGCTCGGCGCATTGCTGCTGACGGGCGCGGCGCAGGCCGCCGGTAATGACCAGACCGCCGCCCAGCAGACGCAGCTCAAGCAGCTGCGCGCGCGCATCGCGGGCGTGCAGGCCAAGCTGGATCGCGAGGTGCGCGAGCGCGGTCAGGTGCAGGGGCAGCTGCGCGCCACGGAATACCGGATTGCACAACTCAGTGCCGGGCTGCGACGTCTGGATGATTCCGTGGCACGCGCCCATGCGCAGCTCGCCAGCCTGCAGCGCCAGCAACAACAGCAACAGCAACGGCTGGATCAGCAACAGCAGGCGTTGGCGGTGCAGTTGCGTGCGGCGTACATGCAGGGCCAGGACTCACAACTGAAATTGCTGCTGAATGCCGAGGATCCGGCCGGCATCGAACGGCTGCTGGCCTATTACCAGTATTTCAACCGGGCGCGCGCGCAGCGCATCCGGGTGGTGCGCGTGCAACTCGCGGCCCTCGCAGACATCAACGCGCAAGTGCGGCAGCAGCTACAGCAACTCACGGGGTTGCGCACGCAGCGCGCCGCGGCGCTGGCAGAGGTGAAACAGGAGCGCAGTACGCGCCACCAGACGCTGGCCGCGCTGAATGCCAGCATCCACGGCCGCAGCCAGCGGCTCGCGCGCCTGCGCGAGGACGAACGTTCATTGCAGGACCTGATCGCGAACCTGCAGCAGACGTTGTCGGACATTCCCGCCGATCTCGAAGGCCATCACCGCTTCGCAAGCCTGCGCGGGCGGCTGCCCTGGCCGGTTGACGGCAAGCTGATCCAAGACTTTGGCGCGCCGATTGCCGGTGGCCGGTTGCGCGCGCAGGGCGACCTGATTACCGCACCCATGGGCACGCCGGTGCACGCGGTCGCCTATGGGCGCGTGGTGTTCGCCGACTGGTTGCCGCATTTCGGCCTGCTGGTGATCGTGGATCATGGCGACGGATATCTCAGCATCTATGCGCACAATCAGAGCGTGTACGTGCAGGTCGGGGACTGGGTGAACATGGGGGAGACCGTGGCCACGCTCGGCGACAGCGGCGGCCAGAACCAGCCGGCGCTGTATTTCGAAATCCGTCACCGCAATGTTGCGCTCAGTCCGCGCGACTGGTGTCATGGCCGTCTGCCGCGCGGTTGAAGCGCGCCGCACGCGCCATGCTATCTTGATTGCGTTTCACCGCAGGCTGTAACGGCCGGAGATTTCCCATGTTGATGCATTTACCAAAGTCCGGGCTTGGTGCCGCAGGCCTTGTCATGGCGCTGGCATTGGGCGCCACACTCCCCGCATTGGCCGCCGCAGCCAGCGCCGCACCTGCGGCCGCGACCGCGCTGCCCTGGCAACAGGTCAAACTGCTCGCGGATGTGATGCAACTCGTGAAGCAGGATTACGTCGCGCCCGTGGATGACCCGACACTTATCGACAATGCCATCCGCGGCATGCTCACCGGCCTGGATCCGCATTCCGCCTATCTCGACAAGGACGATTTCCAGCAACTGCAAATCATCACCACCGACCGGTTCGGCGGCCTGGGCCTGGAAGTCACCCAGCAGGACGGCGCGGTGACCGTGGTGTCGCCGATTGACGGCACGCCCGCAGCCAAGGCCGGCATGCAGAGCGGCGATGTGATCGTGCGCGTCAACAATATCGCGCTCGACGGCATGCCGCTCGATCAGGCGGTGGCGCTGATGCGCGGCAAGCCGGGGAGTACGGTCACGCTGCGGGTGCTGCGCCGCGGCGTATCCAAGCCACTCA
>DATEJV010000109.1:0-6562 GCA_035277745.1 Gammaproteobacteria bacterium
AGCCCTCGCGCACGCCGTGGACGGTACCGTCCTTGCCGATCGTCAGGCCGTAGGTGAGCCACTGGTTGTCGTTGTGGGATTGCCTGCTGTCGGCCTGCATGAAGGTGTTGGGCTTGTCGTTGTACACCAGCTTCCAGCCGGCGCGCGCCAGTTCCGCGGTAGGCGGAAGGTCCGCGATTTCGTACACGTGTTTCTGGAAGAAGGCATGCCAGTCGTAGGGCGCAACGTCGTTCAGCAGCCGTTCAATGTCCGCGCGCGTGTAGGTTTTGGTGATCGGACCGGTGTCCGGCGGACCGGCGTACAGGTGCAGGAAGGTATCCAGTGATTTCTGACCGTGGGTCTTTTCGCGGATGATGGTGTCCACGTCCAGCCACAGCAGCTCGCCTTCGGTGTAGAAATCGCCGGCGGTGCGGCGGATTTCCGGATAGGTGCCGCGCGCTTCATAGAGGTAGGGCGCCGCGGTGGTGGTATCAATCAGCGGTTCGGTCCTGCGGCCGGGTTCGTTGGCCATCTGGCTGTAAATCCACGCGAGGTATTCCGGATATTCAGAAGGCTTGCGGATGCCCATGCGGAAGGACAGCAGGTCGCCCAGGTACTGGTTCATGCCTTCGTACACCCACAACAGCCCGGTGTGTTCGGGCATCTGGAAATTCGGCTGCCACAGGTCGAACGGCCGGCGGTACTTGCCGTTCCACGAGTGCGAGAACTCGTGGGTGAGCAGGTCGCCCGACAGCAGTTGTTCGTCGGGGTTGGTCATGAAATCGTCCGGCGCGCGATCGTCGCTCGACTGGTGATGCTCGATGCCCTGGAAACCGATCGCGTTGGAGAGCGCCAGCAGCGAATGGTAAACGTACCAGTGACGCGCGCCGTAGAGCGCCAGCGCTTCCGGCGTCATGCGCTGGTACTTGGCGATGAGCGAGTCGGAGATGTCCAGATCCTGGGGCTTGTCGGCGAAGATATCGAGCATCTGATAGGCGTTGCCGCTGCGCCAGAGTTCGATGTGCTTGGAGTAGATGCCGGCGTCGAGCGGCGAATCCACCAGCATGTTGAGCGGCACCTCGCCGAAGTCCACACGCTCGCCAACCTGGTGCGGATCGGGCAGCGCCGTGCCGTAGCTCCAGCCCTTGGGCAGGATGATGCTCGGCTTGAAATAGACATTCTTGGAATCGGTGTCGTTCTGATAGAAGAGCGCGCGATTCCAGTTGAGGATGAACAGGTTGGGCGTGGCCATTACGTCGCCCGGTGCATTCATCAGTACCGTGAACTGCACATCGAGCTTCGCGACGCCCGCGGGCACGTCCACATGGAAGGCGTACATGTCCACCTGGTCGCGACGCCAGGTGAGCGGCTGCCCGTTCGCGGATACCTTGAGCTGCGAGATGTCGTTGAGCGGCCCGGTCGGGCCGTGCTCGCCCGGAATCCACTTGGGATACACGAAGGTGAACGGCCCCGGCTTGACCGGAATGGTCATGATCGAAGTCGTGAGGCCGCGGGGTGCGGCGCGCGCATCCAACACCAGGATTTCAGGGTTGTCCCGGGTGGCATAGGACACCGCATGGGCATTCGGCTCGGCGGCCAGTACGCTGAAGCACAGGGCCGCAAGACCCAGGCCCAGAAGAGGCAGGCGGAGAAGCTGCATAAAGACCCCCGTTGTGGAACGACGACGTACCCCGCCGCATACGGCGGGGCAATCCACCCGGTTCGACCGCGGAACTCAGGCCGAGTTCACGCGCGAAGCCCGCAGACTTTGCCGCTCCCTGGCTTTTTTGCGCTCAGCGGCCGGTCAATGACCAAGAATGGCGTTGGCCAGCACGTCGCTGATCACTTGGGTAGCCACGTTTACCAGCAGGATTCTTCCATCCAGCATGAATACACGGTAGCCCGGCGGTGGCGGCGGCAACTGCCGAACGAGTTCCGGTGGCAGCGGCTGCAACTGGGCCGCGATGCCCGGCGGCAGTGGCTTGCCGCGCGCCAGGTTTTTGGCGATGCCCGGCGGCAGCCCGCCTTCGCGGCTCTTCCAGCCGTGGCCGTGACCATGTCCGTTGCCGTGTTCTTCCTCATCGCCCTGATCGTTGTCACCTTGTGCCCGAGAATAGCCGCCGTTTGCGTAGGCCGCCGCGGTGTTCAAGGCTTGCAGTTGACCGGGATGATTCTGGAAATATTGCTGCATGATCGTGATCTCGGCGGCGGTAAACGCAGCTTGTGCGACCGCCTGTGCGGGGCTCGGTGCCGGGTACTGTGCGGCCGGCGCATAGGCATATCCGCCCGCGGGATACGCGTCTCCGTAAGGACTGGTGACGCAGGCGGCCAACCCGAGGCAGGAGGCGCTCAACAGGATGATCGCGATTTTCGGTTTGCACATGGTGTTTCTCCCGGGTGTTGGAATGAGGCCGGCGCTTTTTCGATAACACGCTGCCCAAAGCTTTGGGGTTCCACAAAAGTCTATTCGCTATTACTGCCGGCGAGCAGTTGCTCCACTGCGGTGGACACACTTTTGAGCGGGGTCGACGCGGCCACGGCGATGAAGACCGTATCGTCGCCAGCCAAGGTACCGGCTACGCCTTCAATCCGCCGCTGATCCAGCTTGACCGCCAGCGGCTGGGCAAAACCCGGGCGCGTGCGGATCACCAGCATATTAGGCGGGACTTGCCGCAGCTCGAAAACCGGCATCTCCGCCGCCGGCTGCTCCACACGTTGATAGCGGCCGGCCAGCTTCTGGATGCTGAGTTTGCGCAGATGCCGCGAGAGTGTCGGTTGGGTCACGTCATGGCCCGCCTGGCCCAGCAACGCCAGGAAATCCGACTGATCGGTGATTTGCCGTTCAGTCGCAAACTTCAGGATGGCTTCGTCCAACGTCATGGTTGCCTCACGGTAAAAATTCTCGCATATCTCTTGCATTTATTGGTATTTACTTGTATATATCTGCATTATATTCAATCTTAATCTTGTTTATTCATAAATGACTGCATATTCATCTGCGCTGCTGCCCACGTACGCGCCCTATCCCTTTCCGCTAATAACAGGCGAAGGCGAGTACGTCGTGGATGCGGCGGGCAACCGCTGGCTGGATTTTTACGGCGGGCATTGCGTGGCCAGCACCGGCCATTGCCATCCGGCGGTGGCGGCCGCGATCGCCGTGCAGGCGCACCAGCTGATCTTCTATTCCGCGGCGGCGCAACTGCCGGTGCGCGACGAGGCGGCGGCGGCGCTGGCGGAATTCGCCGGCAACGGCATGGCTTCGGTGTTTTTCTGCAACTCCGGCGCCGAAGCCAATGAAAGCGCGCTCAAGATCGCCGTCCAACTCACCGGCCGCAAAAAATTTGCGGCGTTTCAGGGTGCCTTCCACGGCCGCACGCTGCTGGCGTTGTCCGTGACCGATGCACCCAAGTTGCGCAGGGATTTTGCATCGCTGCTGGCACCGGCGGACTTTCTGCCGTTCGGCGATGTCGCGGCGCTCGCCGCCGCGGATTTTTCCGACAAGGCCGCGGTCATCGTCGAACCCATCCAGTCCATGGCCGGGGTGAAAACCGCGGACAGCGTATGGTTTGCCGCGCTGCGCGACAAATGCACGCAGTCTGGCGCGCTGTTGATCTGCGACGAAGTGCAGACCGGCATCGGCCGGCTGGGCGCACCGTTCGCCGCAAACTTGTACGCTGTTGAGCCGGATCTCATCACCTGCGCCAAGGGCATGGCCTCGGGCGTGCCCATGGGCGGCGTATTGATGCGCGCCGACATCGCCGCGGAACTCGGGCCCGGTGACCTGGGCAGCACGTTCGGCGGCGGGCCGCTCGCCTGCGCGGCGCTCATTGCCACGCTCAAAATAATCCGGGAAGAAAATCTCATGGCACATGCGCGTGCGCTGGCGCAGCACGTCCGCGCCAACATGCACGGCGTCGTGCGCGAGGTGCGCGGCGCGGGCTTGCTGCTGGGTCTCGAAGCGGGCACCCAGGCCAAGGCGCTGAAGGCGCACCTTTTCGACGGACGCATTCTGGTGGGCGGCTCCGACGATCCGACGGTGCTGAGACTCATGCCGCCGCTCAACGTGAGTACGCGCGCGGTGGAGATGCTGCTGGATGTCGTGGGCGAATTCGGCGCGCGGGAAGCGGCGTGATGCGGCATTTCACCCGGCTTTCCGATCTCGGCGTGAGCGGCATGGATGCAGTGCTGGGTACAGCGCTCGCCTGGAAAAAGCAGCCGCCCGGAGCCCATCTTCGGGACCAGCTGCTCGGCATGGTGTTTTTCAATCCCTCGCTGCGCACGCGCGCCTCGTTTGAGGCCGCCATGCTGCGCGGCGGCGGTCACGCGATCGTGCTGGAAGTGGGCGGCGGCGTCTGGAAGCTCGAGGATCGCGCCGGCGCAGTTATGGACGGAGACAGACCGGAACACATCCGCGAAGCGATTCCGGTGCTCGGCCGCTATGTGGACGCGCTCGCCGTGCGCACCTTTGCGTCGCTTGCGAACGATGATGCCGACGCCGCCGATCCGGTGATCAGCGCGTTCCGCGAACTCGCGGGCGTGCCGGTGGTGAGCATGGAGTCCGCGCGTGAGCATCCTTGCCAGGGTTTGGCGGACCTGCTGACGATACGCGAGCGTTTTGGCAGGACGCGCGGGCTGCCGGTGACGCTCATCTGGGCGCCGCACATCAAACCGCTGCCCAAGGCCGTACCGCATTCGTTTTTGCTCACGGCCGCGGCCGCGGGCTGTGAAGTGCGCATTGCCCATCCGCCCGGCTTCGATCTGCATCCCGCGGTGCTGGAGGAGGCGTGCCGCTATGCCGCGGAGAGCGGCGGTGCGGTGACGGTCACGCACGACCGGAACGCCGCGCTTGCCGGCAGCCGCGTGGTCTACGCGAAAAGCTGGGGACCGGCCACGAACAACGTGCCGCCCGTCGAAGCCGCTGCGCAGGTCGCGGCCCACAAGGATTGGCTGGTGACGGGCAAGACGCTGGCCGCGGCCGCGCGGGATGCGATTTTTCTGCACTGTCTGCCGGTGCGCCGCAACGTCGAAGTCGCCGACGAAGTGCTGGACGGCGCGCACAGCCGCGTCCTGGACCAGGCGGAAAACCGTTTTCACGTGCAGCGTGTGTTGCTGCATGCACTGCTCAATCAGAAGAAGGAGGCCCGCCATGTCCATGTCGCCTGACAGTTACGCGTCGCTGCGCTCGGCGGCGCAATATGTGCGCGCGTTCCGCGGCAAGACTTTTGTGTTCAAGCTCGGCGGTGAGGTGCTGGAAGATCCGTGCGTACGCCGCGCCCTGTGCGAGCAGTTGAACGTGCTGTGGAGCTTCTCCATCAAACTGGTGATCGTGCACGGCGGCGGGGCCAGCCTCGATGCGCTGTGCGCATCGCTGGCGCTGCCGGTGGAGAAAGTGGCCGGCCGGCGCGTGACCACGCGCCAGGTGCTGGACGCGGCCAAGATGGTGCTCGCGGGCTCGGTGCACACCGATTTGCTGGCGGACCTGCGTGCCGCGGGATTGCCGGTCACCGGCGTGAGCGGAGTGGACGGCGGTCTGCTCAAGGCCCGCAAGCGCGCGCCCATGCAGATCAAGAACGACGCCGGCCAGGCCGAGTTCGTGGACTTCGGTCTGGTGGGCGACATCGAGCAGGTGAATCCGGCATTGTTGACGCATCTGCTGGACGGCGGCTACGTGCCGGTGGTCACGCCGCTTTCGGCGAACGACAAGGGCGAGGTGTTCAACACCAACGCCGACACCGTGGCGGCGGAAATCGCGCTCGCGCTCAAGGCCGAAAAGCTGTTTTTCCTGCTCAAGGTTCCGGGCCTGCTGGAGGATCTGGCGCGGCCCTCGAGTCTGGTTCCCTGCACCACGCTCTCGGGTGCGGAGCTGCTGGAGAAGAACGGCAAGATCTCCGGCGGCATGCGGCCGAAGCTCGCCGCGGTGCGGCGCGCGCTCACCGGAGGCGTTACCAGCGCGCATCTGGTCAGCGGTGTCGTGACGGACGCGGTGCTCACCGAAGTGTTCACCAATCAGGGCAGCGGTACCATGATCGTGGCGCACGCCAACAGCGTGAAAGAACAGGCGGCGTGAACGACGCCACGTCGCAACTCTGGTTCAAGGGCTTGCCGCTGGACAAGGCGGTGCATCGTTTCACCGTGGGTGACGATCCCGCGCTGGATCAGCGGCTCCTGCCTTTCGATGCGCTCGGCAGCGCCGCACATGCGCGCATGCTCGCGCACGTGGCACTGCTGACGCCGGGCGATGCCGCGGTTCTGGTGACGCAGCTCGCCGTGATCGCCGCGCAGGCGCGCCGTGGGGAAATTCGCATCCGACCGGAACAGGAGGACTGCCACACCACCATCGAGACGCTGCTCACGCAGGCCTTGGGCGATGCCGGCAAGCGGCTGCACCTGGGCCGGTCGCGCAACGACCAAGTGGCACTGGCGCTGCGCCTGTACATGCGGAATGCCCTGCTGAATATCGCGGCACAGGTGGTCGAGCTGGCATCGGCGTTCGCGAGCTTCGCACGCGCGCATGCCGGCGAGGTCATGCCGGGCTACACGCATCTGCGCCGCGCCATGCCATCCACATTTGGGCTGTGGGCGG
>DATEJV010000110.1:0-4195 GCA_035277745.1 Gammaproteobacteria bacterium
GAGTTTTGCAAGTCCGGAAGATCGTCGCCGATACCGGGCAACACGATGACCAGCGGAGCATCCGCGACCCGTTGGGGCGCCGGAATCAACAACACACGCATGGGTTTGTCGGGCCGACGCGTGACGCAGCTCGCAACCGCCAGGCCGACGGTGCCCAGGCTGAGGAACCGGCGCCGTGGAATCAGCCTGTGCAGAGCGTGCAGCTTCATTCCGGCAAACAGGCGCCGTGAAAGATTGCGGCCAGCGCGGCGCTCATGTGTTCCGGGGATTTGTCGCCCGCCGCTGCGGCTCGGCGTGCGCGCGCTCCAAATCGCCCACATGCGCGAGCATCGCAGCGCGTACCTGATCGCGGAGCGCACGCGCATCGTCGCCGCGCTTGCCGGCCGGCATGATCGGTGCCAGCACTTCGATTTCAATCCATCCGGGGCGCGGCCACAGGCTTTCGCCGGGAAGGATGGCGCGCGCTCCGCGTATGACTACCGGTACCACCGGAATGCCGGCGCGCGTAGCCGCAAGAAAGGTTCCCAGGTGGAACGCACGCAAGCCCGGTTCGACCCGGAATGTGCCCTCGGGAAATACACAGAGTGACACTCCTTGGCGCGCAAACTGGATGAGGCGATTGCCGTCAATCATGGCGCCCCGGGTGTCAAAACGTTCCACGAATACGGATCCCAGGCGCACCAGCAGCCAGCCCAGCACCGGGGTGCGCATGACTTCGCGTTTGATCACGAACCCGAAACGCGGGGGCAAGGCGCTGGTGAGCAAGGGGCCGTCCAGATAGGTGGCGTGGCTGGAGGCCAGGAAGCAGGTGCCGGCGGGCAGGTGCTCAAGGCCGGTCGTGCGTACCCCGATGCCGGCGGCGACGAAAATCATGCGGCCCGCGCGTCTTGCAGCCCGGCGCCGGAATCCCCGTCCGGGAAGGAGCGTTACCAGCACGGCGGCCGGAATAGCGAGCAGCAACAACACCGCCCACACACGCAGGGGGAAGGCCGCCCGGCTCAACGGATTACTCAGGAATTTCATTAGAGGCAAGCAGTATCCAAATTGGCTTTGAAGCTGGCAAGCGGGCGGATTTGTGCTAATGTTTTACATAACGGCACGGCCTGAATGGCAAGTGGGTTGCGCAAGGCTGCGCAAATCAGAGCATCTGCGACGTTTTTGTGTACGAAGTACTCGGTAAGGGATTTTGAGGTAGCTGCGTGGCTGAAACCGGGAGCAAAGGCAATCTCGTTGAGCGTCGCGGTACGCAAGCCGTGCGTCCGGTACCGGCGCAGAGTGCCCGCGATATCGAGCAGTTTTTGGATGCCATGTGGAGCGAACGTGGTCTGGCCGACAACACGCTGTCTGCTTATCGCGCCGACCTGCAGGGACTGGCGCGCTGGCTGGATGAACAAGGGGTCGAAATTCTCGGCGCGGTGCGCGATCAACTGCTGGCGTTTCTCGCCTGGCGCATGCAACGGGGCGCACGCCCGCGTTCCACCGCGCGCCAGCTGTCCAGCATCCGTCGGTTTTACCGTTACATGCTGCGCGAGGGACGCGTCAACGAGGATCCCAGCACGCGCATAGACATGCCCAAGCTCGGCCGGCCGTTGCCGAAATCGCTTAGCGAAGCCGAGGTCGTGACGCTGCTCAAATCGCCGAATGTGGACAGCACGCTCGGGATGCGCGATCGCGCCATGCTGGAGGTGCTGTACGCGACCGGATTGCGCGTGTCGGAACTCGTGAGCCTGCGTCTCGAACAGGTGAATCTGCGTCAGGGTGTGGTGCGCGTGCTCGGCAAGGGCAATCGCGAGCGTCTGGTACCCATAGGCGAGGAAGCCCAGAGGTGGGTGGAAAAATACCTGCACGATGCGCGTCCCGGGATTGTCGGCGCGCAGCAAACCGATTATCTGTTTCCCACGCACCGCAGCGACCATATGACGCGCCAGGCGTTCTGGCACATCATCAAGCGCTATGCGCAGAAAGCCGGCATCCGCGTCGCGCTCTCCCCGCACACGCTGCGGCACGCTTTTGCCACGCACCTGCTCAACCACGGTGCGGATCTGCGCGTGGTGCAGATGCTGCTTGGGCATAGCGACGTGTCCACCACCCAGATTTACACGCACGTGGCGCGTGAACGTCTGAAGGAACTCCACGCTCAGCACCACCCGCGCGGTTGAGGTGCGGCGCTCGCCGCAGCGGCATGTGCCGCAAACTCCGGGCACGCGCGGCGGTCTCAGGCAGCATGTGCAGGCAATTGACCACATGAAACGCGTCGCCGCATTGCTGCTCGTGGGGGCCATGCTGACCACGGCGGCGGCCCGGGCGGATGGTAATTCGACCGTGCAGGCGCGTCTCGCCAGGCAGCTCGGGATCAACTCGACCGACGTCGTGGTTTCGCCCATTCCCGGCCTGTATCGCATCACCATCGGCCCGCAGATCGCGTATGTGAGTGCGGACGGCCGCTATCTGGTGCGCGGCGACATCATCAATCTGCAAAGCGGCGACAATCTCACCGCGGTCCAACGCGACGCGGCGCGACTCGCCTATCTCGGGAAACTCCCGCCGTCCAGCATGCTGGTGTTCACACCGCCGCATGCCAAACAGACCTTGACCGTATTTACCGACATTGACTGCCATTACTGCCGGGTGCTGGAGCACGACCGGCCCAGGCTCAATGCCATGGGCATTGCGGTGCAATATCTGTTTTTCCCGCGCGCCGGCCGCGGTTCGCCGTCGTGGCAGAAGGCCGTGGATGTGTGGTGTGCAACGGATCGCAAGGCGGCGTTTGCCGCCGCGATGAACGGGGTCACACCGACACCCGCACACTGCGATGCGGCGGCGGTGGCCGCGGGGTACACCTTCGGCCAGATGCTCGGCCTGGATGGCACACCGGTGATGCTTACCGATACCGGCAGACTCATTGACGGTTATCTTCCGCCACCGGCGCTTGCGGCGCTACTCGCGCAGGAATCAAAATCCGCCGCGACGAACGAACCCTGAAAGTTCACTGAGTCAACCTGCGCTACGCGCACATTCGTGAGATAATGGCGCCACTGCCAGCAGGCCATTGCCTGTCAAGTACGTACCGATGGATTGTTCACGGTACCTGTCTGCCCTGGTTTTGAACAATATTTTTGGAGAAATGTCATGCACAAGAAACTTGCATTGGGCGCACTCGCGCTCGCGGCGGCGTCCCTGATCGCCGCGAATGCCTACGCCAAGACCTACACGGTGAAGGAGCTGAACAGCGGCGCCGGCGGCAGCTTCGTGTTTGAGCCGGATTTTCTGCATATCCAGCCGGGCGACTCGGTGCAGTTCGTACCGGCGGACGCCGGCCATGATTCGCAGTCCTACCTGGTGCCTGACGGGGCCCAGGGTTGGAAGAGCGAAATCAGCAAGCCCATCACCGTCAAACTCAGCAAGGACGGCGTGTATTTGTATGACTGCTCGCCGCATCATATGTTCGGCATGCTGGGTGTCATCGTGGTGGGCAAGGCCACCAACAAGGAGGCCGCCGAAAAAGCCGCGCAGGCCATGGAGGCCAAGCTGATCATGAACAAGGATCGGCTGGACAAGCTCATGGACAAGGTGAAATGAACCGGCTGCGCTGAGAGCCCGACATGCAAAACGCCCGTCTCAGACGGGCGTTTTGTTTTAGGCCGCGGCGCTTACCGCTCCAGCAGCGCGAGCTTGCCGGGCCGGCCTTCCCAGCTTTTGGCGTCATCGGGGCCTGGCTTCTGCTGCGTGAGCGTGGGCCAGCTCTTGCACAGTTCCGCATTCAGGGCTTTGAACTGCCGCTGGTCTTCCGGCAGGTCATCTTCGGAGTAAATCGCGTTGATGGGGCACTCCGGCTCGCAGAGCGTGCAGTCAATGCACTCGTCCGGGTCAATGGCCAGCATGTTGGGGCCTTCGTGGAAACAGTCCACGGGACAGACCTCCACGCAGTCGGTGTATTTGCACTTGATGCAGTTTTCAGTGACGACAAAAGCCATGTGTCAGCCTCGGAATACCCTCAACGGAGTACCAATTCTGCCATAAGCCGCAAGACGCCGTGGTTTCAGCCGGACAGGGGCCGGCGCCAGGTGCTGATGTGAAACTCGAATCGTCCGCGGCTGCGATCGGCCAGATAGCACTCGAGCGCGTAGCGCACGCTCGGGAACGCGATTTCAGCCCAGGGAATGCCGGCGGCGTCAAACAGTCCGGTCTCCAGCGT
>DATEJV010000111.1:0-6432 GCA_035277745.1 Gammaproteobacteria bacterium
AGTATGGATGCCTACCTCAAAACCGGCGTCGCGCACCGCGCGCATGGCCGCTGCACCACGCCGGCCGATGTCCGGGCCGGGAATCAGCGTGCCATACATGAGTGTCTTCAGGCCGTAATTGCTGGCCACGTTGGTGCGGAAGACTTTCTTCAGGAAGCCGGGGCGGAACACGCGCCGCAGCGCCCGGCCGGTATTGTCTGGCCCAAGACTGAAAAGAAACGTAGCCTGCGCCTTGTGTTTTTGCAGCACAGAAACCAGTGCCGGCACGCCTTCCAGCGTGCCGCGTAGGGTATCCACGTCAATTTTCAGAGCAAGCTGTTTCAACTGCCGGCCCATCCTGCTGATAGTTTAAGCGCCTGTTCGTGGGCCACTGCCGGCTCAAGTGCGCCGCTTGCCAACGCGTCCACCAAAACCGCCTTGCTTTGCATGCGTAGCACGTGCAGCGCTATGCCTGCCTGATGCGCGACATGCGCGAGCAACTGGCATTCGTCCGAAGTGTAGGCTTCCCCCGGCCGCGGTCCGCACACCAGCGCGCCGATCAACTCACCACGCACCGAGAGCGGAAACACATAACCATCCTGCGCGAGCACGCTGTTGCACTCATGCAAATCCACGTCCCGCTGACCGGCACGCAGATTCACGAAAGCGAGATCATCCGCCTCCACCTGTGAAGGGAAAACCTGGCTGCCAAGATGTCGGACGCGGGTGTAAATCCTATTGCGCAGGTCATAGAGCGCTACCCCCTGGGCGCCGCTATGCCGGAAAACTTCCTTCGCGGTCAAGTCCAACAGCCGGTCGAGTTTGTCTATGAAGGCGCAACTGTGCGCGAAGTCATTCAAGGCCTGCTCGGCGCGATAGCGCCGGCGGAAAAAAAGGCGGCTGACGTAACCGTCAATGCGTGTGCGCAGCGAATTGAAGCCGATGCCCAGAAGCAAAGGCACCAGCAGTTCGAGCAGCAGGTTTGCGCCCTGCCCCAGCGCCGCATGTTCCACCAAGCTGTTCATCGCCGCGAACAGGCCGATGATCACGCTCATGGTCGCGGTATAAACCAGCGTACGGCTGACGACGAAGGACACATCCACGACGCGGTGACGCAGGACCGCATATAAGAAGCCGAACAGGGCAATGACATAGGCAAACCCGAGAATCACATTGAGGTTAACAAATCCAAGCAAGGATATAGACGAGTTGCTAAGCACGATCCCCACCAGCCAGATTACGCTGCTCCAGAGTATCCAGCGCAAACGCAAACGATGCTCGGAGTCTGCAACGCCATAGCTCAGGAACAACATGATCACCGGGACCAAATAACTGGCAGAAAAAATCAGGCCATAGGCAAGGCGCAGAAACTCTGCCCAGCCCGCAGCGACCAACAGGTAGGTTCCTCCCAGTTGCTGCATTGCGCCCAGCAGTAGCACCAGCAAAAAGAAGCCGCGAAACATCGCCCGCCTTTTCCGAGAAAGTGCGGCGCCGAGCATGCATTCAATCGTGAAATAAAAACCAATCCGTGCGAGGAGAAAGCAGGCTGAGGCAGCAAACTGTATTTCCAGCAACGCACTGGGGCTGGCTGGCGCCGCGACAAACGCGTTGCCAACCAGAACGGCCACTGCCCACAGCGTCATGCTGGCCGAGACCCGGTCCCGTCCACGCCACAACAGCAGCAAGGCGATTACCGCCAGCAATACCGGCAGGAGTACGCCTATCCCTGCCAGCGAGTGCCTGCCGTAAGCGGTGCGAATATCTACACTGGCGACCGGTACGGCAACCACTGTGCCGCCCTTGCGGACCGCGAAAGGAACCGTAGATCCGGCAGCCAACCTGGCCTCCGCGGATAAATACGGAATAAGTGCAATGCGACCTTCACGAGGCGTTGCCTGGAGATCAATCTGGTCGCCTGCCTGCAAACCCGATGGCAAGGGAATGCCGTTGATTTTCTCGACCACCGCGGTATGCGCGTCCACCAGCGTGACGCCAAAGGGCAAACCGGACGCATTGATTGATACAAATATGGTGTAGACGCAGCTCAGCATCACCAGCACACTGAGCACGATCAATACGGGATAACGATGTGGCATGAAACTCTCCCTGTATTCAAATCGGGTTAAAATTCACAGGCACTACGTGATTTTTATCTGTCTCAATAACATCAACCTGAGCTTACTGTCCCCGCCAGCTCGCGAGCTTTAAGCTGGATCTCGGCAGGCGGCGGCCAACCACTATTGGCGAGAGCGGAGACCAGCCTCGACTTAGCTTCGAGCCGTTGGATTTGCTCCTGCATCACCAGAGTCTGCAGAGCCACCCCTGCCTGGCGAGCCACGTGCACCAACAGCTTGCGTTCCTCTGCCGCGTACTGTTCACCCGGGCGATTGGCGCACACCAGCACGCCTTGCATGCCGCCGGGAGCACGCATCGGGAATGCATGCCCGCTCGTGCCGAGCCCGCTGGACAGCTCCGAGAGGTCCACGTCTTTCTCACCGCTGCGTGCCGCTGCCATAGCTGGATCAGCGGCGTGGATCGCCTGCGGATACAGCGGCTCGCCCGCGTGGTTCGCGCAAATATAGTGTTCGCCGTCGCGCACATACACAGCTACAGCCGGCGCATTTAGTTGGCGATGGACTTTCTGCGCGGTAGCCGTCAGCAAGTCGTCTACTTTCTCATAACCGGCACAATGTCGGGCAAAACCTCGCAGTGCCTTTTCCGCCAGGTATCTCTTTCTGAAAAACACACGCTCTACGAATTTCCCAGCATAGTTCCTGGCCTGTCCAAGCACGATGCCGAGCGCTAGTGGCACGATGATTTGCAACAGCAAACTGGCGCTGGTGCCTAAAGCGGCATGCTGGAGCACGCTATTGAGCGCCGCCAGGATCCCGACCACCAGCGCGGTGACACTGCCGTACACCAGCGTGCGGTCTATGGCGACCGAGACATCCAGAGCCCGGTGGCGCAGGACCGCATACAAGAAACCAACCGTCGCCAGCACCTGCCCAAGACTGCCCAAGATATTTGAGGTCAAAAGGCCGAATGGCCGCAGATCGAATATACTGATCCCAATTACCCACAACGCCCCGCTCCATAACATCCAGCGCAGCCGCAAACGCTCCGCCACCGGCGACGAGCGATAACTCAAGAACAGCATGGCCACTGGAATCAGGTAACTCACTACCCAGACCGCCTGCCACGGACGAAACAGCAATTCCCCTCGACCCGTGGTCAGAAACAGCATTGATCCCGCAATCTGCGGCACTGCCCCTGCCAGCAACGCGGCTATAAACAATCCGCGCCACAGCCAACGTACGCGCACGGACAACGCGGCACTCACCAGAAAATCCACCATGAGATACAAACCGATGCGTGCCAGGAGAAACAGCATTTCACTCAGCAGGATCAATACCACTCCGGTGGTACCGTCATAGTGCAAGTTGCCAACCACGATACCGAGACCCGCGGCAATGACCCAGAGCGCCAGACCGGCCGCGGCCCGCTCCCGGCCGCGCCACAGGACCACCAGCGCGAGCACAGTAAACACCAACACATTGAACATGTACGACCCTGCGATCCAGCGCAAGTACAAGCGCGTGGCCGGAAGCGTACCGAGATTTACGCTGGTCACAGGCACCGTCAGCTGCTTATCGCCCCGGCGCACCGCCAATTGATAGTTGCGGCTTACGCCCGGATATGCGAAATCGTCGTTTACCAACGGCAGAATCAGGAAGCGCGCGCTGAAATCCATGGCCGGCAAATACAACCGGTCGCCGGGTTGAAGGCCTACTGGCAAAGGCACACCCGAAATGGGCTGAATCGTGACACTCTGCGCGTCTGTCAGCGTGGCCGTAAACGGCGCATTAAAGGCGGGTGTGAACTGGCTCCATACTCCGACAGCACAGGCCAGGAGCACTAGCAAGCTCAACAGAATCAACCATGGATAACGGTGTGACATGTTTCCAGCCCCTCCCACTAGGACGCGGAAAATGTATATCCGCGACTTAGATATTCTCTTCCACCAATCTCCGCGCCTCGGCCACGTCGCCGCGGTAGAACTCGAAGATCTTGCGCAGTGCGGTTTTCATGTCCACCTTGGGCTCCCAGCCGAGTTCCTTGCGGGTATGGTCCACGTTGGGTACGCGGTTCTCCACGTCCTGGTAGCCCTTGCCGTAGTAATCGTCGGCTTTCACGTCCAGCAGTTTCACGCGCTTTGCGCTGTCGCGGTATTCGGGAATCTGGGCCGCGATTTCGAGCATCATGTCGGCAAGTTGCTTGACTGAGTAACTGTTCACCGGATTGCCGATGTTGTAGATGCGCCCTTTGGCCACGTCCCCCTTGTTGTCGATGATGCGCATGAGCGCGTCCACGCCGTCATCTATGTAGGTGTAGGCGCGTTTGCGCGCGCCGCCGTCCACCAGCTTGATGTTCTCGCCGCGCACGATCTGGCCGAGGAACTGGGTAACCACGCGTGAGCTGCCTTCCTTGGGCGTGTAGATGGAATCCAGCCCCGGCCCGATCCAGTTGAACGGCCGAAACAGCGTGAAATCCAGGCCCTGCTTGCTGCCATAAGCCCAGATCACGCGATCCATGAGCTGCTTGGAGCAGGAGTAAATCCAGCGCTGCATCGGGATCGGCCCCAGTATCAGCTCCGAGGAGTACGGATCGAAGCCCGGATCGCGGCACATGCCGTAGACCTCCGACGTCGACGGGAACAGCACGCGTTTCTTGTATTTCACGCAATAACGCACGATCGGCAGGTTGGCCTCGAAGTCCAGTTCGAACACGCGCAGGGGATCCTGCACGTAAACCGCCGGGGTCGCGACGGCCACCAGCGGCAGCACCACATCGCACTTGCGTACGTGGTACTCGACCCATTCCTTGTTGATGGTGATGTCACCCTCGAAGAAATTGAAGCGCTCGCGGCCGATCAGGTCTTGCACCTTAGCGGTGTACATGTCCATGCCGTGGACTTCCCAGTCGGTGGTATCGAGTATGCGCCGGCTCAGGTTGCTGCCGATGAATCCGCTCACGCCCAGAATCAGGATTTTCTTCACGCTGGATCTCCCAAAGACAATGTTTGATTTCCGCAATGTTCCGCCAAGCGCGCCGCATCCATGGCTACACCATCGAGTTCCAACACCACGACTTCTATACGCTTGCCATCGCCGCAGTCGGCGTAACAGCGTCCCTCTTCCACATACAGGGCCGCGTGCTTGTGACGCCCCGCTTCGCCCGCATAATGGCTGCGCAGAATCCGGAGCGACTTGCCGTCCGTGGTGCTGAAGGCGCCAGGATAGGGCGGCGCGACGGCGCGCACGAGGTCATGCACGGCCTGCGCCGGCTGCTGCCAGTCAATGCGTCCGTCCTCCGGACCGCGCCGGCTGAAATAACTGCTGGCCTTCAAATCCAGCGGCCGGCGCGGGGCCTTGCCGGCGACCAACGCCGGCAGGCTGCGATCCAGCACCACCTCGGCGGCCACCGTCACCTTGTTGAACACCTCGATGGCGGTATCGTCCGGCAGAATCGGCACCGCCTGCTGGTCCACCAGATCGCCGGCATCGGGTTTGGCTTCCATATAGTGCAGACTGGCTCCGGTTTCGCGCTCACCGTGAATGATCGCCCAGTTCACCGGCACGCGGCCGCGATATTTCGGCAACAGCGAGCCATGCATATTGAGCGCGCCGCGGCGCGCGACCGCGAGCAGCGGCGGCTTGAACATGTAGCGGAAATAAAACGAGAACAGGAAGTCCGGTTTGAGCGCCGCAATCCGGTCCACGAATTCGGGTGCATTGGGATTTTCCGGGATGGCCACCGGCACGTGGTTGAGTTCCGCCAGGCGCCGCACGCTGCCGAACCAGATGTTTTCGCGCGGGTCATCCTCGTGCGTGACCACCAGCGACACCTTGACTCCGTGCGCCAGCAGCACCGAAAGGCAGCGCACCCCGACGTTGTGGTAGCCGAAGACAACCGCGGTGGTGGCTTTGTGCGAGTTCATGGCGCGCATGAAAATCGAAACTCCCCTCTCCCATTGGGAGAGGGGCAAGGGGTGAGGGTTCGGCGAAACCGTCTGCGACAAATCCCAGTCGCACCCTCACCTGCCCTTCGGGCACCCTCTCCCGGCGGGAGAGGGATTTTACAACACAGCCTAATCATCCGAAGTTTTCTTCTTTTCCAGAATCGCGCGCACCAGGTAACGCGGCCGGCGCTGGACCTCCTGGTAAATGCGCCCCACGTATTCGCCGAGCAGGCCGATGCCGAACAGCGTGATCCCGATGAGAAAGAACGCAATGGCGAACAGCGTGAACACGCCCTGCACCTGCGGCCCCTCGACGAGGCGATCCACCACCATGTAAACCACCAGGATGCCCGCCAGAATGGTGATGACGAAACCCGCGATGGAGAAAATCTGCAACGGCATCACCGAAAACCCGGTGACCAGATCGAAATTCA
>DATEJV010000112.1:0-19379 GCA_035277745.1 Gammaproteobacteria bacterium
CAGGCGGCGGGGAGGTGCGGCATGGGCAATGCGAATGGCTGGCTGAAGTCGGCGTGGACCGGCAGGACTTCCAGTGCGGGGTAATGCCGGTTCAGGCGATCCGCGGCGATGACCAGATGTTCGCGCGAGATATCCACCGGCACGTAAGCGCACGGCCAGTGCAGCTTGTCGAGCAGCAGGCGGGTTTTCGCGCTGGTGCCGCTGCCCGGCTCCACCAGCAGCACGCGCGGTCCGAGCATGTTGGCCATGTCCGCGGCGCTGGCTTGCATGATCGCGAGCTCGGTACGCGTGAGGTAATACTCCGGCAGCTCGCATATCGCATCGAACAGTTTCGAGCCACGCTCGTCGTAGAAATACTTGGCGGGCAGGGTTTTGGGACTAGCCGCCAGACCGCCGAGGATTTCCGTGCGCATGTCACCGGCGCGCGCCACGTAGTCGTGCAGGGTTACCGACAGCGCCTGCGATATTTTCATGTCAGTTGTCCCGCGCGAGGCGCAGGCCCATGAACTGCCAGCGCTGATGCGGATAGAAGAAGTTGCGGTAGCTGACACGCATGTGGCCGGCAGGCGTGACGCAGGAGCCGCCGCGCAGCACCAACTGGTTCGCCATGAACTTGCCGTTGTACTCGCCGAGCGTGCCGGCCAGAGGTTTGAAGCCGGGGTAGGGTGCGTAAGCGCTCGCAGTCCATTGCCAGACATCACCATATATATGCGGTGCGCCACTTGCGGCAGGATGGAACAGTCCGCTGCCGAGAAAATTCCCGCTCACCGGCTGGTCGGCGGCGATGGCCTCCCATTCCGCTTCCGTCGGCAGGCGCGCGCCTGCCCAGCGTGCGAAGGCGTCGGCTTCGTAGTAACTCACGTGACATACCGGCGCACCCGGGTCGAGTTCGCGTTCGCCGCCGAGCGTAAATTCCGTAGTCAGATCCTCGTTCCAGTAGAGCGGCCGATTCCAATGTTCACGCTGCACACTGGCCCAGCCGTCCGAGAGCCACAGTTCCGCCTTTTGATAGCCATCCGAGCGGATGAACTCCATATATTCGCCGTTCGTGACCGGCCGGTTGGCGAGGGCGTGTACGCGCAGGAATTCGCGGTGGAGCGGGGTCTCGTTGTCGAATGCAAAGCCGTCGCCGGCATGGCCGATTTGAAACAGGCCCTCGGGTTGGGCGACAAATTTCAACGCGGGCGCGGTCTGCCGGGGCGGCATCGGCAACTCCCGCCAGGCGGGCTTGAGCGGACTGAGAGAGAACAGATGCTTGATGTCGGTCAGCAGCAATTCTTGGTGTTGCTGTTCGTGGTTCAAGCCGAGTGTGACCAGAAATTCGAATTGCAGGTCACCGGCGCGTTGCTCCAGCAGCCGCTGCATGTGCTCGTCCACGTGCTCCCGGTAGGCACGAATGTCGGCCACCGTCGGGCGCGACAGCAGGCCGCGCTCCGGTCGCGGGTACATCCGGCCCGCGCCGTAATAATAGGAGTTGAACAGGTGGGCGTACTGGGGATGAAATGGCCGGTAGTCCGGTGCCTGCGGGACCAGGATAAAAGTCTCGAAAAACCATGTGGTATGCGCCAGGTGCCACTTCGCGGGACTCGTATCCGGCATGCTTTGCACCACCATGTCCTCGGGCGCGAGCGTGCGGCATAGGTCCACGGTGAGCGTGCGCACGCTCAAGTAGCGATCAAGCAGCAGGGTTGCGGCCGGCACGGCGGCGGATGCAGTTTGCGGTTTCATTTTTACTCTCCAGCCGAAGCCTAGTCCGAGCGTGCTGGAGTGTCAAAAATCCCGTTTGGCCCTTGACCTGCAAAGCCCCGACAGTTTTAATAGCGGCCCTGATTTTTCCTGTTTTTTCCCGGTCGTCGCTTGGCCAGGTAGCTCAGTTGGGTGAGGCTGATGATTTCATCGAGATGCCGGTGGCATCTCGATCCGGACGAACGCGAGGCAGGGGTGAGCCGGGAGATATCCGCGAAGCACGGCTTCGCGCCAGGCGAACGACCCGACACGATGTCGGGGCTGGTCAGCGCACCAGGGATGGTTCGGGATTTCTGTATCAGGCCAGGTAGCTCAGTTGGGTGAGGGCGGGGCATTTAACGCGAGCATGGCTCGCGTCCGCCCGAACGCGAGACAGGGATGTCGAGCCGGGTGCGTCGCAGGGATGCATCTGTGAGAATACGTTCTTCAGAATTGAGGCCAGGTAGCTCAGTTGGTAGAGCAGCGGACTGAAAATCCGCGTGTCGGTGGTTCGATTCCGCCCCTGGCCACCATAATTTCTTACATACAAGAATTCACGCGGGGCGGAATCGAACAACTATTGATTCGGTGGTTCACACGGTGCGCTTCGCTCCTGCTACGCGCACCTTCCCTGGGTGGTCATCCTGACCACCCGCTCGGCCTGTCGGCCTCGCCCGCCCCTGGCCACCATAATTTCTTACATACAAGAATTCACGCGGGGCGGAATCGAACAACTATTGGTTCGGTGGTTCGCACGGCGGGCTTCGCCCGCTACGCTTCGCATCCCGCTCGCTTGCGGTCCAGGGCATACATCCTTGTATATCCGTTCGGTCGGGCCAGAGCTTGCCTGTCATGATCTCACCCACGCCTGGCCACTAAATGGCCGCCTGTCTCTTGCACTATATTGTCGCTGTAGTCTCGCAGGGAGAACTGAACTGGCTCAATGTTTATGGTGCTGGAAGCGCATACCTGATGGAATCAGGTGGTGCGGCGGTAAACTTGGATAAAGCGTACACTTTTTATGGGATTTTCAGGAGTCAGGCGTGGCGAGCGGCTGGGCAAAAGACGGCGCGGTGCAGGAGCAGATAGACGCGAGCATCGAGGACGCGTTGAAAAGCGTGCGCGGGCGTTTGCATTCGGGCAGAAGTTTGAAACGCTGCGAAGAATGCGGCGCGGAAATCCCGGAAGCGCGGCGCAAGGCCGTGCCCGGTGTGCGCCTGTGTCTCGCCTGTCAGAGCGAAGCTGACAAGAAAATCAAAGTCCACGGTCTCTACAATCGCAGCGGCAGCAAAGACAGCCAGTTGCGCTGAGCTTGCTCACATGGAACCGTTCCTGGTGGCGCGTTCGGCCCGCACGTCGCGTGCCGTCGTTCGGCCGGATTGGGATGCTACCGGCATTTCATTCAAAGACACCGGCCGCGCCTCTTTCATATATATGTCAAGCGGGTTGCTGATGCGGTCATCCGAGCGGTTTGATTCGTCTGCCGGACGGCGTGCCGGGCATCGAGCGTTCGGATGAGAATGGGATTCTTCTAGGGTCGCGGCTGAACCTGTTGGGGGATTCTCCGATGGCCTGCCTGTGCCCGGAAATACAGACTGAGCACGACTGAAAAACACATGAAATGGTGGTGCGGACCATGGACCCGCTCGACGGCAACCATGGCATACGTGCCTGCTTTATCGGAGGTTACCATGCGTGCGATTCTTGTGGACGACGATCCCCTGTTCTTGAAAACGTTGACGGAGCAGCTGAAGCGCAATCCCGCGGTGCAGATCGTGGCACGCGCCAGCAGCGGTGCGGATGGTTTGCGGCTGGCGCGCGAACTGCAGCCGGATATCGTGATCGTGGATCAGGCCATGCCTGACATGAATGGCCTGGAAATGACCCATGAGCTCAAAATGCTGGAGCCGGCGCCGCGCGTGGTGGTGCTGGCACTGTATGACGAGCCTGAATTCTACGAAGGTGCGATGAGCATGGGCGCAGATGCGTACATTGCCAAGCCCAATGTGTATTCCGAACTGTTGCCCCTGCTGCGGCGCATGCATCGGGACAGCATGCCGCAACGCACTCGCGGCGCCGGCGTGCGCAGCACACAGGCACTCGGATACCGCAACTGATTTGCCTGCCCTGAGATAGTAGCCGCAGAAGTTACGCCGGCCGGATTCACTGCGAATCCGGCCGGATCACGCCTGCGGGCGCAGCTCGGCTTCGTTTCGGCAGTTGACGCCGACGCGCGTCAAGTCGCACAGCCGCAGGAACCTGCTGGTACTGTTGCAGGTAATCGGTCAGCGCCCGCAGGCCGTTCGCTCATGTGCACCCACGGTTCCCGACAGGTATCCTGTGCGTTGCTGCACGGCCTCAGGTTATCCGGGCACCAGCGGCCGGGGAAAGTCACGGGATTTTCCGGGAGTGAAACTGAACGTGTTTAGGGGATTCCCCGATGGTTTGCCTGTGCCCGGGCGTCCAGACTCTGAGTCACGGAAGTAGGCATCAGATGCCGGCGCAGGCCCGCGGCGCGCCTGAGGGCGACCGTGATGTATGCGCCGGCCGAGTGGAGACAAACATGCGCGTGATTCTGGTAGACGACAATGTGCTGTTCCTCGAAACGCTGGCGGCGGAGCTGGCGTGCACTCCCGCAGTCGAGCTGGTGGGCCGCGCGACCGGCGGAGTCGAAGGCTTGAAGCTGGCGCGCGAACTCGAACCGGATGTGGTGATCTCGGATCTGGCCATGCCTTGCATGAATGGCCTGGAACTGGCCCACAATCTCAAGCAACTGCCGTCGCCACCGCGCGTGGTGATGATGTCAATGTTCGACGAGCCCGAGTACCGCGAAGGCGCGTTGCTTGTGGGCGTGGATGCCTACATTGCCAAACACGATGTGCATTCGGAGTTGCTGCCGCTGCTGCGGAGATTGAATGAAGAAATTGCGCCGCGTGGCGCTCCCGCCACCGCGACGCAGATCGCCCACGCGCCCGGGTGAGTCCGTGGATGTGGTGAACCTGCAAGACTGACGGTCGAGACTCCGTCCGCGACGGTCCAACGCAAGACAGCAACGCCGCGTGCGCAGTGGCGTTCATTCACAAGTGAGACAGGGAAACTCCCGGCGTGCCTCGACTTCGTGCTGATAGTTGACATCGGCACGCGCAAAACCGAACAGTCGCAGGAACTCGCGCTTGTACTGTGCGTAGTCGGTCAGCTCCCGCAGATTCGCGGTGCCGATCTGCGGCCACAGTTCCAGGCAGGCCGCCTGTACGTCGCTGCGCAACTCGCGGTCATCCAGCCGCCAGCGGCCGTGTCCGTCGTCCACCGGTGCCAGACTGTCGGCGCGATAGAGGAAATCCCTGAACAAACGTTGCTGTTGCGCGAGACAGTCCTCGGCCAGCTCGCGCGTGCGCAGGATGCGCTGCACCACCGACAGGTACAACGGCATGGCCGGGATCGCCGCGCTCGCCTGGGTCACCACGGATTTCATGATGGCCACGCCGGCCTTGAGTCCGCGCGCCGCGTACTGCGTGCGCAGTGCGCGCGCGGTATTTTCCAGATCCTTTTTGGCGCGCCCCAGCGTGCCATGCCAGTAGATCGGCCAGGTGATTTCCGGTCCGATGTAGCTGTAGGCCACGGTGGTGGCTTCGGGGGCGAGCACCCCGGCCGCATCCAGCGCGGCGAGCCACTGGCTCCAGTTCTCACCGCCCATCACCGCGACGGTGTCGCGGATTTCGTCGTCGCTCGCCGGAGGCACCGTGACCTCGGTCACCCTGTCATGGTCGGTGTCGATGGTCTTGGCGGTGAACGGCGCACCGATGGGTTTGAGTGCGGTGCGTGCCGCAGTGCCGTCCGGTCGCCGGCGCAGCGGCGCGGCCAGTGAATAAATCACCAGATCCACCTGGCCGCCCAGGTCGCGCCTGATGGTGTCAATCGCGCAGGCGCGCGTGCCGGCGGCGAAGGCATCGCCGTTGATGGACACGCAAGGCAGGCTGGCGAGCGTCGCGAACTGATGGAACGCCGCTGCGTTGTACCAGCCGGCGCTGCCGGATTTGGCCACCCGACCCGGCTTTTCCAGGAACACGCCCAGGGTTGCCGCGCCGTAACCAAAGGCCGCGGTGATGCGCGCCGCCAGACCGTAGCCGGTGGAGGCGCCGATGATGAGCGCGGTTTTCGGCACGCGCGCCTGTCCCGCGGCCTTGCGCGTGCGCGCGATCTGGTCGCGCACGTTGAGTTCGCAGCCCGGCGGGTGCGCCGTGGTGCAGATGAAGCCCCACACTTTCGGCTGAATGATCATGCGTGCTCACTTTGCGGCAGATGCTGCGCGTGATAACCGGACTGCGTGCGCGGCGGCCGCATCCCCCTGTTATCCGGCCCGGTTACGCGTGCCGCGTTGTACGGCAACTAATGCGGGATACACGCCGATGGCGGGTTGCACATGGTTTGCATGGCGGCGTTGATGGAATCCCTCAGGTCC
The DNA here is from genome assembly GCA_035277745.1 of Gammaproteobacteria bacterium. GTDB lineage: Bacteria > Pseudomonadota > Gammaproteobacteria > Natronospirales > REEB76 > REEB76. The sequence continues at coordinate 6,185 of DATEJV010000112.1, forward strand.
GCGGTCCAGCGGTTGTAACGCGGATCAATCTTGCCGGACGCCGCGTCGTAATTCATGTCCTGAGTGCTCTTGTAATGGATGCTGTAGGTGTGTGCGTCATACAGGATATCCACGCTCACGCTGCGCGGCGTTTCGATGTGCGTGGCCACGATGTGGCCCGGCGCCACGACCACGGTGGTCCAGCCCTCGTTGTAGGCGCCGACATAAATCGCACGCTCGAGCTGTTGCATGTCGAGCGGCTGATTCTCAAAACCCACTGCGGGCATGTTGTCGTAGTTCTGCAGCGGCACCGGTACGCAGGCGGTCAGCAACAGTGCGCAGGCCAGCGCGGGGATGAGCATGGCGATTTTCATGGTGATGGTCTCCCGGTGTGATGAGTTCTGTGCGTGGACGCCAAAGTCTGTGGCGCATTATTTTCCCACAGCCTCTGCAAGGTCAAACCGCGGAAACCGGCATCGGTTCCGCTGCGGGCAGCGGTCGCCGGCCGGCGCGCGGTTAATCGTTCAGAGCATGCCCCCGTTGACGGCGATCACCTGGCGGGTGATGTAGGCGGCGGCGTCCGAGAACAGGAACGCCACCAGCGCCGCGACTTCCTGCGGCTGACCCGGGCGTCCGAGCGGAATCTGCTTGAGAATTTCCGCCAGCGGCGCGCCGTGCAGCATGTCGGTTTCGATCAGGCCGGGCGCCACGCAGTTCACGGTGATGCCGCGGCTCGCGAGCTCCACGGCCAGCGCCTTGCTGGCGCCGATCAGCCCGGCCTTGGCCGCGCTGTAGTTGGTCTGCCCGCGGTTGCCCATCTGCCCCGCGACCGAGGCGATGGTCACGATGCGCCCGCCGCTGCGCATACGCACCAGCGGCATCACCAGCGGCTGCAGGACGTTGTAGAAGCTGTCGAGATTGGCCGCCAGCACCCGGTCCCAGTCCTCGCCCGACATGGCGGCGAAGGTGTTGTCGGCGGTGATACCGGCGTTGCACACCACACCCCAATAGGCGCCGTGCTTTTCCAGGTCCGCCGCGAGCGCACGGTGCGTGGCTTCGCGGTTGGCGGCGTCGAAACCCAGGCAGTGTGCCGTGCCCCCGGCCGCACCGAGTTCCTGCACGAGCTGTTCCGCGCTGGCCGCGTTGCGGTGGTAATGCAGACCGAGCTGGAATCCGCTTGCCGCCAGTGCGCGCGCGATCGCACTGCCGATGCCGCCGCTCGCACCCGTGACCAAAACGCGTTTGTCTGTGCTCATGGCGCGAAGGCCTCGCTGGTTTCGACGACGATGAGTGTGGCGCTCGCCAGGGTTTGTCCATTATGCGAGATGCGGCAGCGGCATGCGCCCACGCCCTGGCTGTCGCCGAATTCGCGCTCCGCGCGCACCTCCAGTTGCATGTTTTCGGCGAAGTAGTCGGTGTGTGCCTGATAACGACGCGTACCGAGCAGCATGCCGATGCGCGGCGCGCCGCCGGAGCGCCGGCTGTTCAGGCCGGCATGCGCGGCCGCCGCCTGCGCCATGAATTCGATCCCTGCCCACGCCGGCACACCGTGGCCGGCGACAAACAGCGGGTGCGCGCGCACGATGCACACCCGCGCCACGGTGTGGTTCGCGGAATGTTCCAGCACCGCGTCCAGCATCACCGCGCGCCCGCAATGCGGCAACAGTTCGGCCACGGGGGGAAACGCGTCGTGCATCAGCCGCGGCCCAGCAGTACGCAGATGTTGCTGCCGCCGAAGGCGAAGGAATTGCTGGCCGCGATGCGGCAATGCTGCGCCGCGTCTGCGGTGCGAGTGAGCCGGAGCTTGGCCAGCGCCGGATCGGCGGCGCCGTCCCACACCTGCGGCGGCAGCGGTGCAGCCTTGGGCTCGGTCAGCAGCAGCCAGCAGAATGCCAGCTCGGTGGCGCCGGCTGCGCCCAGCATATGCCCCACCAGCGGTTTGGTGGAGCTGCACGGCGTATCGCTGCCGAACACGCGTGCCACCGCGTGGCTTTCGACGAGATCGTTCTGCACCGTGGCGGTGCCGTGCAGGTTGAGGTAATCCACCGCGGCCGCATTCACGCCGGCTTCCGCCAGCGCCGCGCGCATCGCGAGTTCCGCGCCGCGCCCCTGCGGATCGGGCGCGGAGATGTGCCAGGCGTCGGAGGATTCGCCGACTCCGAGCACGCACACCGGCCCGGGCTCGCGGCTCAGGAGAAACACCGCCGCGCCCTCGCCGATGTTGATGCCATCGCGATTCCGGCTGAACGGGTTGCACAGGCCGCGCGCCACGGACTCCAGCGCCGCGAAACCGTTGAGCGTGAGCCGGCAGAGCGAATCCACGCCGCCGCTCACCACCGCGTCGCACACGCCGGCGTGCAGCAGGCGGCGCGCGGACGCAAGCGCCTTGGCGCTCGAGGTGCAGGCGGTCGACACCGTCCACGCGGGGCCGCGCACCGAGAGCGCGTGGCGCAGGTATTCGCTCGGTCCGCTGATTTCCTGCTGGCGGTAATCGTAACCGGCGGGGAATGCGCCGTGACTCAGGAAATGGGCGTAGGCCTGTTCGCCTTCGGTGATGCCGGAGGTGCCGGTGCCGAGCACGATGCCGACGCGCAAAGCGCCGTACTTGTCTATGGCCGCATCCAGCTGCGGGCGGATTTGTCCGATGGCCGCGCTCAGTATGCGGTTGTTGCGCGAATTGTATTCCGGCCACTGCGCTTCGATGGGCGGCAGCTCCGCGTGTACCGCACCGACATGCACCGCGCGGCCGGGAATGAAGTCGTCGCGCACCTGCATGCCTGAGGTGGATCCCTTGTACAGGCCATGGCGCACGCTCGCCACATCGTTGCCGAGCGCGTTGACGATGCCGAGCGCGTGCACATACACGCGCGTCATGGCGTTGTCTCCGGAACGCCGAGCGGCGTGAGCTGCAGCGCCAGTTTGGCGATTGGGATCACGATACTGATGTGCGCCCTGTTCAGCGGGCCGCTGGTCTTTTCGATGCGTGCGACCAATCGTCCCTGGTTCCACAGCTCGCGCACCTGCCGGTCGCCGGCCGCGCTTACGGTCAGGGTGAGATCGTGTAACTGCGGCGGCAATTCCCCGGCCGGTGCCACGGTCAGTTCCAGCATGGCGAGCAGCAATTCCGGACGCAGGTTGCCCGCGGCGCTATGGCTGGTGAGCTGCCGGCCGTCGTAATCAAGCGTGAACAGCGCGGTGCCAAACAGGCTCAGGCCCGCGAGCCGCAGGTGGTGCGCGTCAATCTGCAGGCGGCCGAGGAAGGTCCGTGACTGGCCCGCGTGTGTGACGGTGACCAGGTGGCTTGCGCTCGCCGCCGGCAGGGCGGAAGGCGGCAACGCGCAGAACACGCCGTCGTGCCCGAGGCGCGTGCAGCCCGGCGCCGGCGGCACGCTCGCGCATCCTGCAAGCAGGCCCAGCGCGGCAATCAGCAGTACAGCGCGAGCGCTCATGCGGTTTCCCGCCTGGTGGGCGGCAGGGACAGTGGCGCGCTCAGATAGCTTGCGAGTATGCCGATGAGCGTTGCCAGACCGAAGGCGTGCAGCGCGGGGATGCGGCTGACCGCGAGCAGGCCGAAGGAAAACAGCATGGTGACCGCCGAGAGCGTCACCGCGAGCGCCGGCGAATGCTGGCGGGTGCCGCCTTCGCACAGGAACACGCTGTAATCGCGTCCCAGACCCAGAATCAGGATCAACGCCACCACCACGAAAATGTTGAGCGGCTCATGCAGCCAGCCGAGTGCACCGAGGGTGATGCCGAGCGCGAGCAGCGGCGGAAACAGCATGCGCAGCGCTTCGCGTCGTCCGTACCGCCACAGCAGCAGCGCGAAGATCACCAGATAACCGATGACCACGAGCCAGGTGGCGCGCACCCGGATGCGGTGAAAAGTTTCGGTTACGCGTGCCAGCGGCTGCACGAACTCGGTGCCGGGCGTGGACCATGCGGCGCTCTCCAGCGTTTTCGGATCCAGCTGGCCGTGGCCGGTGACGGTCGCAAGCAGTGCCACGCCGGTGGATGTCGGGATGACCAAACGTTGCAAATCGGGTGCGGCAGTGAAAAGTTGCGCGGCATCCAGAGGCCGGCGCGGCGCGCTGCGCCACTGCGCCTCAAGGCGCGCGGCGAGTGCCGCCGGCAGGCCGAGATTCCTGAACGCTGCCTGCAGTGCGGCCGGCGCGGCGAGCGCGCGGCCCCAGACCGCGAGGCTCGCCTGCTGCTGCGCATCGGACGGCAGAAAGCGCGACAGGCCGAGCGGCAGCGCCGACGGCATGCGCGCTGCGAGCGTGGCGAACAGCGTCTGCTCGCGCACGAGCGCCTGCTCGAGATCGCGGCCCGCAATCAGGAAAAATCCCGGCGGCGGAAGTTCACCGAGCGTGCTGCGGATCTCGGCATCGGTGTGCAGCAGTCCCACCGGCAGGTGTTGCAGCTCGCGCACGTCATCGCTGGTCTGCAGCCGCAGCCAGCCCGGAATGCAAAGCAGCAAGGCAAGCGCGGGCAATACGTAACGCCAGCGCGACGGGCGGCAGCCCGCCCGGATAAATTGTTGGGGCCAGCGCACGGCGGCGTGGGTCGCCACGCGCGGGTTGCGCGTCAGCGTCAGCGGAAATATGAGCGCCACCACCAGTCCGGCTTCCAGCAAACCTGCGACCGAAAACACCGCAATCTGCGTCAGCGCCGGAAAGCCCGCGAGCAGCAGGAAGGCGAATGCCACCACACCGGTGAGCAGGCCCATGAGCAGACCCGGCCGCACGCGGCGCCATACCGCGTGCGGCGTGCTCTCGCCGAACCAGTATTCCGCGAAATACAGGAACGCGTAGTCAATGGCGATGCCGAGCAGCGTGGTGCCGAACACCAGGGTGAGAATCTGGATGGAGCCAAACCAGACAATTACCGCGGCGCTGGCCGCGAGCACGCTGGCGGCGAGCTGCAGCGCGGCGAGCAGGTGCGGCGCAAGGCTGCGGAACACCCAGGCAATGAGCAGCATGATGAGCACGGTGGAACTCACGCTCAGCCACAGGGTTTCGCGTTGCGCTTCGCGGCGCGCGGCTTCCGCGAACAGCGGTGCGCCGGTGGCCTGGAACTGGCAGCTGCCGCAGGTTTGACGCACCGCGTTGCGCGCCGCATTCACCGCATACACTGCGAGTGCCGCGCCCCGCTGCGAGAAACCCGAAGCGCCCACCTGCACGCGCAGCAGGAAATCGCGTCGTCCGTCGCGCAGTGCCGTGAGCAACGATCCGTCGGGCAGAAACGCGGGATAGGGCCGCGGCAGCCGGCTGAGAAATCCGCTGAGATAACCGCCGGGGTCCGCATCGAAACTGCCGGTCAGACCGGCGGGGCTTGCGAGCGACACCGCCACATCCGTGGCGAGTGCCTGCGCGCCGCCGCGTGTGAGGCGTGCGGTCTGGGCCGCATCGAGCATGGCAAAGTGATGCGCCTGATAGACCGCCAGCAGCTGTTGCAGCGTCGCACCGGTGTCTTGCGCGTGCAGGCCGGCATTGAGGAGCGCCGCGTGGGCGGCGAGCGCTGCCGCGCGGGTCGCGGGCGCATCCGCGCCGCTTACCAGGATCAGCAATTCATTGATGAAGGCGTCGCGGCTGCGCTGGTTGGCGACGCGCAGCGCGGGGGATTCCTGCTGCGCCGGCAGGGCGGCGAGGATGTCGGTGTTGATCGGCTGCTGCACGTCGAGGCGCAGCCAGGCGCATGCGCACAGCGCAGCGAGGGACGCGAGCCAGAGGGTGCAGCGCGCGACGCTGGCCAAGCGCGTATTCACGGAGCGGCGGGCGGCGGACTGATGGGCGTGAAGCGCAACTGCAGGCGGCCGCCGGAAGTCTCGCGGATCTCGATCTGCTCGGGCCGGCCGGGCGCGCTTTCCACGACCTCGATGCCCGCAATCGCCTGGCTCAGGGGCCCGGGCTTGGGCGTGAGTGTGACGCGCCGGCCCCGGGCCAGCGGCTGCACGTGCACCTCGAAATAGCGCTGCAGCTGCGCCATGTTCCCCGACAGCGCGCCCACGAAAATCTGCTCTACCGCCGCGAGCCACGGTGCCTGTTCGGGATCCAGCTGGCGCACGCTGCCGTCCGGCAGTTGTTCGCGCGCTTGTGTGCCGTGCATCTCGAAAAGATAATGGTAGGGTGCGGTGATTTCCCAGCGGAAACCATGGCTCGCATCCACGCTCAGCACGCCGTGGCTGATGAGCGCGGTGTCGAATCCCGGCAGAGTGCGGGTTTCCACGAAGCGCGCGCTGAAGGCGGCCGGGATGCGCGGCGTCGTGACCGCGTGCACGCCACCGGCCGCAAGCAGGCCCAAGGCGGCGAGTACGGGCGTGCGAAATTTCACAAATAGTCCTTGAGGCGCACGCGCAGCACCGGCGGGCTCACCAGCTGCAGTTCGCCACTGCGCGCATCCACCGCGCACTGGATGGTGTAACCGCTGCTCAGGCGTTTAGCGCTCAGCGCGTCGGCCACGCGGTAGGCGATCTTCAGGCGGTTCTCCCATTCCTGCAGCTCGGCGCGTACCCGGATGCGCTGCGCATAGCGCATGGGCTGGACGAAGCGCGCCTTGAGTTCGACGACCGGCCACACATATCCCGAGGCCCGCATCTCGGGATAGTCGTAATTGATTTTGCGCAGCAGCGCGGCACGCGCGGTTTCGAAATACCGGAAATAATTCCCGTGCCACACCACCTGCATGAGATCCACGTCCTGGAACGGCACCTCGATCTCGACCTGTGCCGTGAGCAGCGCGTCGCCCACCACCGGCTACCCGTACAGCGTCCAGCGGCGCGCGCCGATGGCGGCACACAGTTGCCGCAGTTCCGCCTCCAGCGGCCGGTCTTCCTCGACGTAGGCGCACACCGAGAGCACGTCGTCGAGCATCGCGAGCATGGCGGCCGGCATGTGGCGCGGCGGGCGATTGCCGCGGCGCCGGCGGATCTCCATGGCCTGGACCGCGGCCGCGAGACACGCCGCCGCCACCTGTTCGACCAGCGTGAGCACGCGCAGCGCATCGCGCGCCGCGATCGTGCCCATGCTCACCTTGTCCTGGTTGTGGCACTCGGTGGAGCGCGAGAACACGCTCGCCGGCATGCTGAGTTTCAGCGCTTCCGCGGTCCAGGCGGAGACCGCGATCTGCACCGCCTTGAAGCCGTGATTGAGGCTGGCACGCGCCTCGCTGGCGCCCGACAGGTTGCTCGGCAGGCCGTTGTTGAAGCGCGTGTCCACGAGCAGCGCGAGCTGGCGATCGAGCAGGTCGGCGATGTTGGCCACGGCGTTTTTCAGGCTGTCGGCCACGAACGCGATGTGACCGCCGTAAAAATGTCCGCCGTGGTAAATCTCGCCGCTCTCCGGATCCACGATGGGATTGTCGTTGGCACTGTTGAGTTCGTTCTCGATGTCGCGCTGCATCCACCCGAGCGCGTCCGCCAGCACCCCGATCACGTGCGGTGCGCAGCGGATGGAATAACGCTCCTGGATGCGCAGCGGGTTGTCCTGACTGGTGGCGCCCATGTCGGCAAAAATCCAGGCGGCCACCTGCTGTTGGCCACTGTGCGGTTTGACCGCGAACAGGCCGGGCGCGAAATGTTTGGGATCGCTGCCGAGCGCAATGCCTACCATGGCGGTAATGCGCGTGGCGAGGCGCAGGAGATATTCGGCACGTTCCCAGCCGAGGCAGGCGAGCGCGGTCATGACCGCGGTGCCGTTCATGAGCGCCAGACCTTCCTTGGGCATGAGTGTGAGTGGCGCGAGGTGCGCGGCATGCAGCGCCTGCACGGCGGTGCACACTTTGCCCTGGTAGCGGACCTCGCGCTCCCCGATCATGACCGCAGCCACGTAGGACAGCGGCGTCAGGTCGCCGCTCGCGCCCACCGAACCTTCCTCCGGAATCAGCGGTGCGATGCGCTGCTGGATCATGGATGCCAGCTGGGTCAACACTTCCAGGCGCACGCCGGAGAAACCCATGGCCAGCGAGTTGAGGCGCGTTGCCATGATGGCCACGGTGGTCGGTTCGTCGAAATGCGCGCCCAAGCCGCAGCCGTGATAACGCACCAGATGCACGGGCAACTGCTGCAGCACCGGCGTCGGCACCGGCACGGTGCAGGAATCGCCGTAGCCCGTGGTCACGCCGTAAACCTGGGTGCCGGACGCAATGCGGTCCGCCAGCACCTTGGCGCCGCGCCGGATGCGTTGCTGGAATGCCGGGCTCGCATCCAGCGTCAAGGGTGCGCCGCGGGCCACGGCGCAGACTTCGCGCAGCGCGAGACGCCGGGAGCCGACCGTCACGGGGGGTTCAAACGGGTAGCTTTCCAGGTTGCGCATGGGTCTCGGTGGGCTTGCCGTGGCTGGGGGCTGGCACCGGCAGGCTTTCGCCGCCGGCCCAGAAATCAAAAAAGTTGTACCACTGTAGCGGAAATTGGCCGGCATAATCGGCGAGGCGCACGGCATAGCGGCCGGCCCAGGCCTGGGCTGCGGACTCGCGCCCCCGGCGCGGCAGGCGGATGCGCTCGGCGAAGGGCTCGAAGTACACGCGATACCCCGGACCCTGGCGCAGGCAGAACATCAGGTACACCGGGCACTCCAGCACGTGCGCCAGCACATAGGGGCCGAGCGCAAAGCGCGCCGGCCGGCCGAGGAACGGCGCACTGACTACCGGGCTGTCGGACGTGACCGGCGTACGGTCGCCGACGATCACCACCACTTCACCGGCCGCGATTTTTCCCCGCAGCAGCAGCGCGGTTTCCGGACCGATACGGTCCACTTCCAGCAAGCGCGTACCGTAAGCATCGCTGGTTTCGGTCAAGGCGGCGCCGAGTTTGCGCGCATTGCCGGAATACACCAGCGCGTTGATGCGCAGGCCGGCCACGCGCGTGCCGAGCGCGCGTGCTGCTTCGATGTTGCCGAGATGCGCGCTCAAGAGCAGCACACCGCGTCCCGGGGCGAGTGCGGCCTGCAGTTGCGGCAGCCCGGGGAAATCCACCTGCACGCGTGCGGGATTCCGCCAGGCGGCGACCTTGTCGAGGACACACTCGGAAAAATTCTGGAAATGGCGGAAGCGCCGCGCCAACGATGCCGGAGCGCCCGCCGCCACGAGGAATGCACGCGACGCGCGGCGCGCGTGCGCATGCGTGACGAAGAAATACGCGGTCACCGGATAGAGCACCATGAGTGTCAGCCGTCGGCCGAGCACCCGGTCCAGAAATCCGAGGAAACGCACGCCGCCCAGGCTGCCGCGTTCGCCGATGCGTGCCCAGTGGCGCGCGCGCCGCCGCGCACGGTTGCGTCGCAGCAGCGCGGGGCTGCGCGCCAGCATGCCGAGAAACAGGCGCAGGTGCAGCCAGGCCATGCGCGCGTTGTCGCGCAGCATGCGGAAATGCGAGAGGCCGTCTGCGGGGTAGTGCACGCGCGTGGGCAGGAACAGGCTTTCGGTGCCCGCCCAGTACAGGCGCGTCATGATGTCGGTGTCGAAATCCATGCGCGCGCCGATGCGCACGCGCGCCGCCAGTGCCAGGCTCGGGGCGACCGGGTACACGCGCAGGCCGCACATCGAGTCGCGCAGCGTGAACGACAGCGTGTGCAGCCACACGAGGGCATGCGTGAGGTAGCGGCCGTAGAAGCGCAGTGCCGGCACGCTTGCGTCATAACGCGGCAGTCCCGAGACCAGATGCCGCGGATGGCGCTCGGCGAGCGCCAGCAGTGCCGGGATGTCCGCGGGGTCATGCTGACCGTCGGCATCCATGTATAACGCATGCGTGAAGCCGCATTCGCCGGCGTGTGCCATGCCGGTCATGGCTGCGACACCCTTGCCGCGGTTGTGCGCCAGTGTCAGGCACTCGACTTGTGGATCGTCGGCGGTCAGATGCGCGAGCACCCGCTTGGTGAGCGCATCGCTGCCGTCGTCCACCAGGATCACGGGCAAATCCTGGGCGCGCAGGGCTGCGACGATGGTGTCGAGGCGGGCATGGTGATTGAACACCGGGATGACCGCGCAGGGATTGAAGCTCATGCGCGCTTCCGGAAATCCAGCACGCCGCTCGAATAGCTTTGCTCGGCGTCGCGGTACTCGTAATGCAGGCGTGTGCCGTCCGCCGCGCGCGTCAGGCGCAGCGTGAGGCGCGTGCCGGGCAGAATCGGGCGCTTGAATTTCACCTGTTCGAGGCCGGGTGGTGGCGGAGTGCCGGCATACAACTCCGCGGCGTAGTGCACGGCCCAGGCGATCTGCGCCACGCCCGGCAGAATCGGATGCCCGGGAAAATGGCCCGCGAACCAGGGATTGTTCTCCGCCACCAGGATCTCGATTTCGCCGCCGCCGGGTTCGGTGCGTTTGGCGAGGACCGTGGGCAGAGCGTTCATGCGCGCCGTGCGAACAATTGCTGCAGGCTGGCGTGCTCGATCTTGCCCATGTCGTTGTCCGGCAGCGTGTCCGGAAATCGCCATTTGCGCGGCAGCAGCACCGGTTCGTAACTGCGGCGCAGCCAGTTGCGCAGTTCGCGGCTGGTCGCCAGTCTGCCGCCCGCCGCAAGCTGTTTGCGGCCCGCGGCATTCAGGATCACCACCGCACCGATGCTGCGGCGCGGTCCGGCGAGCAGCAGCAGGCGCACGTTTGTGACCCAGGCATGCGCCAGGAGGCGCGTGCGCATCTCGCTCAGCGACACGCGCTTGTCCGCGAGCTTCACCACATCATCCGCGCGGCCCAAAAGCGTGAACCGGCCATCCGCATGCAGATGCGCAAGATCGCCGGTGGCCATCCAGTCGGACTGCCGGGTGAATCCGGACTTGACCCACAGTCGCGCACCGGCCGGCTCCGCGCGCAGCTCGGTTTGCACCGAGGGCAGCGGCCGCCAGTAGGGACGCTTGGCGCTGCCCGACCAGGCGCGCCACGCGACGCCGCCGGTTTCGGTGCTGCCGTAAATCTCGATGGGCGCGTGCCCCCAGTCATCGCGCAGGCGTTCGGCGCAACTGTCGGCGAGCGGCGCGCCCGAGCTGAACACCGCGGCCACCTGCGCCGCGGGCGGCAATTCCGCGGGCGTTGCGATGCGCTGCAGGAACGCCGGGCTGCTGACGATCACGCAGCGGCGCTGCGCGGCCCAGTGGCGCAACTCCGCGGGTTGTGCGCAGGTATGCGTCACGAACGTGCGTCCCGCGAGCAGCGGCCACAGCACGCGCACCAGCGTGCCGTACAGGTGGTAGTGCGGAATGGTGCCGAGCACCAGCGCATCACCGAGCTGTTGGCCCCATTGCTGCTCGAGGGTGGCGACTTCGCGGCGCAGTTGCCCGAAAGTCTTGTGCACGCATTTCGGCATGCCTGCGGAGCCGGAGGTGTAACACTCGATGTGAGTGTCGTCTTGCGGCAGGCTGGCCGCGTCGTCGCCAGCCGGCGGTGCATCGCCGAGCGCGAGCGTGGCAAATTCACTGAACTCCGCCGGCCGGTCGGTGAGCACTGCGTCCACCTGCGCGCCGCTCGCGGTGAGGCTGCCGGCTTGCGGTGCCTGCGGCACCACGCAGATGCGCCCGGCATGGGCCAGCGCCAGCATTCCGGCGGCGAACCAACTGCTGTCGTCGCACACCAGCGCGACGCGGCGTGCCGGGTGCGACGCGAGTGCCGCACGCAGGCCGTGCACGCGCCGCCAGAACGCCGTTTGCTCCACGGCATGGTGCTCGCTGACGGCCACGGGGCGCGCGGGGGTGACGTTGCGCATGTGCACCTGCGGTGTGCCGCGCTGCTCAGCTGCCGCGTTGCGCAGCGATGAACTTCGCCAGGTTCTCCACCGAGTGGAAATGCTGGCGCGTGTCGGCGGAGCTGGCATCGAGTTTGACGTGGTATTTCTTCTGCACCGCGACCCCGAGTTCCAGCGCGTCGATGGAATCAAGTCCCAGGCCGTCGCCGAACAGTGGCGCGCGCGGGTCAATATCCGCGGGGCTCACGTCCTCAAGATCGAGCGAGGTGATGATGAGCTGCTTCAGTTCTTCGATCAGGTTGTTCATGGGCTGCCAGTTGCTGCTTGAAGAAATTCTCCAGATTGCGGTTCAAACGGCGCGCGGCCAAGGTGTGTGGCAGGCCCGGCTCCACGCCCAGGGCGTCCAGCGCCTGCGGCGGATAAAACTTTACCAGCAAGCGCCAGCGCCGGTGCGGCGCCCGGTGCCAGGGCATGCTCTTGAACAGCGCCGGCGGGTCGCAGCAGATCAGCACCGGCAGGATCTGGCAGCCACTGCGCACCGCCACCTGAGCGGCACCGCGCCGGAAGTGCCAGTCCTGTCCGGGCTCGGTGCGCGTGCCTTCCGGAAACATCACCAGGTTGCGGCCGTGCTGCAGGGCCTGTACGCACTCCTCCACGAAGCGTTCGGGATTGGCATTGCTGATGTAGCCGGCGGCGGCGACAAAACGCCGGTACACGGGATTGCGCAACATCGCGCCCTTTACCACGCAATCGGCCTGCGGCAGCAGCGCGAGCAGCGCCACCATGTCCAGGTACATGGGGTGCGTGGCGATCAGCAGCTTGCCTGCGGCGTGCTCCAGCCATTTGCGTCCCTGCACCTCCACGCGCCCCACGCCCAGGCCGGCAACGAAAGCGAGCAACATCCGGAACGAACCGCTCACCACGCGGCGCACGCGGCGTTGGCGCTGCGCCGCACTGCCGGGCCAGAGTTGCAAGAGCGGCAGCAGGGTGAAGCTGGCGATGAGGCTCAGGCCACCGTAGAGCGCGATGCACAGGCCGGTCCCCAGCGCGCGACGCCAGCGATCAAGCCTGGCCAGCACGCTTGCTCCTTTCGAGGCGCCAGCCTTGATCTGCGCCGATGATCGTGCTCGCGGTGTGCTCCACAAGAAAGCGCAGCAAAGCCGCCTCCGGGTTTTCCGTTGCGCGTTCGGCGCACGGGATCAACCGGCAGCACTCGCGTTCCGGCGCGGCGGGTTCGAGGAGCAGCGAGATGGAAAACGCCGCGTGCTGCGCGCCGCGCCCGGGAGCCGTGTCGTAGGGCGGCGGCAGGCTCTGGTCGGCGTAACACATCACCACGTGTTCCGCGCCCGCACTCACCTGGCAGGCCGCTTCCAGCAAACCCATGGCGAGCGAGTCGCGGCCGGCGGCCACCGCCGTAGCGGCACTGCGATCGCCGCGCGCGATCGAACACAGACCCGTGGTGCCGTTGTGCACCGACACGCTGAAGATCGCGGGCGACAAAGGTTCGTCATGGGCAAGCGCGGCCAGCAATTCCAGCGTGCGCGCCAGTGA
>DATEJV010000113.1:0-5614 GCA_035277745.1 Gammaproteobacteria bacterium
CAACCTACCCGTGCCCGGCGCCACTTCCGCCCTGCAGGCCGGAACCGGCACCGGCAGCGCGCCGCAATCGTTCGTGCAGGTAGGCGCGTTCGCCACCGAGAGCAACGCCACTCGCGTGCTCGCGCGCTTGCACGCCGCGTCCGTGGGTCCGGTGTTCATCCTTCCCGAGCTGCAGAACGGGATCACTTTGTACAAAGTGCGTATCGGTCCGATTGCCGACGTCAGTCACGTGGATGCGCTCACCGCGCAACTCGACACGCTGGGCTTCGCCGGTGCGCAAGTCGTCATCCCCTGACCGCAAATCATAGGTTTCCGTGAGCGGTCGGGTTAAAATTGCCCGCCCGGCCGGTGCCTGTCGGCCGGCTCCCTCAGCCTGTTTTGACGAGGTGTTGCCTTGAGTAGCCAGCGTCTCTTTGCTTATGCCTTGGGCCTGTTATGGCTGTGCAGCGCAGCGGCCCAGGCTTTGCCGATTCCCGCGCCACCCCAGTTCCAGGCCAAGAGCTACGTGCTCATGGACGCCAACAGCGGTCAGGTGCTGGCCGCGAGCAACCCGGACCAGCAGTCCGAGCCCGCGAGCCTCACCAAGCTGATGACCGTGTACGTGGTGTTCCACGCGCTCAAGGACGGCGTCATCAGCCTCGACACCCCCGTGACCATCAGCGTCAAGGCCTGGCGCATGGGCGGCTCGCGCATGTTCGCCAACGTCGGCAGCCAGGTGAGCGTGGAAAACCTGTTGCAAGGCGTGGTCGTGCAATCCGGCAACGATGCCGCCGTGGCGCTGGCGGAGCGCGTCGGTGGCAGCGAAGACAGCTTCGTGGGACTCATGAATGAGTACGCCAAAAGGCTGGGGATGCAAAATACCCACTATGTGGATGCCTCCGGCCTGACCAACAATCCGGCCCATCACACTTCGGCACGCGACCTGGCGCTGCTCTCGCAGGCCATCATCAACCAGTTTCCGGACTATTACCGGCGGTTCTTCTCCGAAAAGAGCTTCACTTGGGACCGCATCACGCAGCCGAACCGCGTATCGCTGCTGTTCACGGATCCGTCCGTGGATGGCCTCAAGACCGGCTTCACGGATTCGGCCGGCTACTGCATGGTGGTCTCGGCGCTCAGGGACGGCATGCGCCTGATCGCCGTGGTCATGGGCACGCCTTCGGAAAAAGCCCGCGCCATCGATGACGAAGCGCTGTTGAATTACGGCTTCAATTTCTACGCAACCCACCGGCTGTACGCCGCCGGCGCGGCCGTCACGCAACTGCGGGCCTGGAAGGGCGCGGAGCGCCGTGTCCCGGTCGGCGTGCTGCATGACCTGTACGTCACCGTTCCCAAGGGAACATATAAACAGTTGACGGCGAGTCTGCAGACACCCTCGGGGCTGGTGGCGCCGATCGCGGCACGCACGCCGGCCGGCCAAGTTGAAGTGAGTTACGACGGCAAGACCCTGCTGGATGCGCCGCTCTACACCCTGCATGCCGTGCCCGAGGGCAACATTTTCCGGCGCATGCTCGACAGCATGCACCTGTGGTTCTCGAAAAAAGATAATGGCTGAACCGCTGGCGCTGGCCTACTTCAACGGCCATTACCGGCCGCTCGCGGAAGTGCGGATTTCACCGCTTGACCGCGGCTTCCTGTTCGGCGACGGTGTCTATGAAGTCATCCCCGCGTACGCGGGCCGGCTGTTTCACCTGCCCGCTCACTTGCAACGGCTGCAGTCCAGTCTGGACGGCATCCGTTTGCACAATCCGCATTCCACCGATGAATGGTCCGTACTGCTGACCGAGCTGGTGCAAAAAAACCGCGGCGGCGATCAGGCGCTGTACCTGCAAGTCACGCGTGGTGCCGATCGTAGCCGCGACCACGGTTTCCCGCAGGGCGTACCGTCTACGGTATTCGCCATGTGCACGGCGCTCGCGCCGCTCCCCGCGGACCTGCTGCAACACGGTGCGCATGCCATAACCCTCGAAGACATCCGCTGGCGGCGCTGCGATATCAAAACCACCGCGCTGCTGGGCAACGTGCTGTTGCGCCAGACGGCCGTGGATGCGCATTGCAATGAAGCCGTGCTGGTACGCGACGGCTACGCCACCGAAGGTACCGCCAGCAGCCTGTTCATCGTTCAGGACGGAGTCATCCTCACGCCGCCCAAGAGCCAGGACCTGCTGCCGAGCATTACCCGCGACGTGGTGCTGCAACTCGCGCACCAGCAGCATATGCCGTACCGGGAGGCACGCATTCCCGCCGCACAGGTGCGCATCGCCCGGGAAATCTGGTTTGCCAGCTCCACCCGCGAGGTGTATGCGGTAACGCAACTGGACGGCCAGGCGGTCGGCGACGGCCGGCCGGGAGCACTTTGGCGGCGCATGTACGACCTGTTTCAGCAGCATAAACGACAACTGGCGGCGGCCTGACGCCGTGAACCGGAATCCAAGCCTGAAATTTCCGGTGGAGTTCCCGGTGAAAATCATGGGCCGGGACACGCACGAGTTCCACGCCGCGGTCGCAGCGATTCTCGCCGAGCACGTGGCGCCGATGGAGTCCCTGAACGTGACGCGCCAGGCGAGCTCCGCCGGCCGCTTCGTATCGCTCACCGTGAGCTTCACCGCCGAGAGCCGCGCGCAACTGGATGCGCTGTATCGCGCGCTCAGCGGCGACCCGCACGTGCTCGTAGCACTGTGATGCGCATCCTCGATCCGCCGCGGCTGCGCGATCTCGGCCGCGTTGACTACGCACCCACCTGGCGGGCGATGCAGGAATTCACCGCGCGCCGCGACCCGGACAGCCGCGATGAAATCTGGTTTCTCGAACATCCGCCGGTTTTCACCCTGGGGCTCACCGGCAAAATCGAGCATGTGCTGGCGCCCGGCGATATCCCGGTGGTCCACATCGACCGCGGCGGCCAGGTGACCTACCACGGTCCGGGCCAGCTGGTCGTATATCCGCTGCTGGATCTGAAACGTCTGGGTCTCGGCGTGCGCGCGCTGGTGGAAGCCATCGAGCGCAGCGTCATCGAGACACTCGCGGAATTCGGCATCCCGGCGCTCGCCCGACGTGAAGCCCCCGGTGTCTACACGCCTGACGGACGCAAGCTGGCCTCGCTCGGCCTGCGCGTGCGGCACGGCTGCACGTATCACGGCCTCGCGTTCAATGTGGCCATGGATCTCGAGCCGTTCGCACGCATCAATCCCTGCGGCTATCCCGGTCTACAAATGACCCAGGTGCGGGATCTGGGTGGTCCGGCGGAAGTCGCGCGCGTAGCGGATGTGCTCAAACCCAGACTGGTCAAATGCCTGGGGTACAATACGCGGCCATGGTCATCGGGCAGCCGCGCTGCCGGCCAGCTCTGAGGAACGAGTGTGACTGAATCCCCGCCGCCTGCCCGCACCCGGCTTGAACCCGGCCAGAAGCTGAGCGCGGCCGAAAAAATGGCGCGTATTCCGGTCAAGATCGAGCCGACCGTGACCCCGCTGCGCAAACCAGCGTGGATCCGCGTGCGTTCCTGGGCCACGCCGGAAGTCGCACGCCTGAAACAAATCCTGCGCGCCAATCATCTGCACACGGTGTGCGAAGAAGCCTCCTGCCCCAACATCGGCGAGTGCTTTGGCAAGGGTACCGCCACCTTCATGATCATGGGCGACATCTGCACGCGCCGCTGCACATTCTGCGACGTGGCCCACGGCCGGCCGGCGGCGCTCGACGCCGAAGAGCCGCTGAACCTGGCACGCACCATCCAGGCCATGGGCCTGCGTTACGTGGTCGTCACTTCGGTGGACCGCGATGACCTGCGCGATGGCGGTGCCGGGCATTTCGTCGCCTGTATCCGCGCCATCCGCGCGCTGAGTCCGCAAACCCGGGTCGAGGTGTTGGTGCCGGATTTCCGTGGGCGCATGGAGGTGGCGCTGGGATTGATACATGACGCGCCGCCCGACGTGTTCAACCACAATCTCGAAACCGTGCCGCGCCTGTATCGTGAAGTCCGCCCTGGTTCTGACTATCAGCACTCCCTTGCGTTGCTCGATCGTTTCAAACAGACACACCCGCAATTGCCGACCAAATCCGGCGTAATGCTGGGACTGGGCGAAACCCTGGAGGAGATCCAGGCGGTGATGCGCGACCTGCGCGCGCGCGCAGTGGACATGCTGACGGTCGGGCAATATCTGCAACCGAGCCGCTTCCATCATCCGGTCGTGCGCTATGCCACTCCGGAGGAATTCGCACAGCTCGAAGCCTACGGATACGAAATCGGCTTTCAACACGTGGCCAGCGGTGCGTTGGTACGCTCGTCCTACCACGCCGACCAGCAGGCCGAGGGCCTGGTACACGTGGCTTGATGCATGCTGTTGCCCGCCCGTCTGACGGCCACAGGTAAAATTTAAACGCACCGGAGCGTTGCCCAGTTCCGGCGCGGCGACACAACAGGAGCCACACACCGCATGCCTGCGCTACCAAGAAAATTGTACCTGCTGGCCATGATGCTGACGCTCGCCGGCTGCGGCGGCGGCAGTTCGCAGGTGGTCACCCCGACTATCACCCTGGTGACCCCCATCGCCACCACGATTGCGGCCGGCAGCCAGCTGCAGCTCAATGCCGTAGTGTCGAACAGCAGCAATACCACGGTGCTGTGGTACGTGAATTCCATCCCCGGCGGCAACAGCGTCGTCGGCACGATCACGCCCCAGGGACTGTACACCGCACCGAATATGCCCACGTCCAACGGCGCGGTGGTGATCAGCGCCTCGCCGCAAGTCTATCCGGCGGCCGTTACCTCGGTGACCATTGGCATAACGTTTTCCAACGCTTCGCTCAACGGCAACTACGTGTTCACGCTAAGGGGTGTGCAATCGGGCAGCCCGTGGGCCGTGGTCGGAAGCTTTACCGCCAACAACGGCCAGATCAGCAACGGTGTGGAAGACATCAACGGATCCGCCGGTGTATTCCAGGCGCTGGCGTTCACCGGCGGTTACTTCATGGACGCCAGCGGCATCGGCATTGCCACATTCACCAGCTCGCAGGGAACCATCACCCTGGACTTGGCGTTCAATACCCAGGGACAGGCGGTGGTCATGCGCACGGATAACGGCACGGCCGCGAGCGGCATTTTCTACCCCCAGCAGTCCACGGCGTTGGCGCTCACCAGTTTGGACGCGCCTTACGTGTTCAGTTTAAGCGGCAACGATGCTTCCGGCACATCCGTCAATGCCATTGGCCTCTTCGTGACCGACGGCTCGAACACTTTGAGCAGTGCGCAGCAGGATCTGAACGTGGGTGGCAGCATTGCCAATGAAGCGCTCAGCGGCTCCTACAGCATTGGCAGCAATGCGCGCGGCACCGCGAGCTTCACCGACGCGGCCGGTACGCGTACTTACAGTTTCTACATTGTGTCGCCCGGTCAGCTGCAATTCATCGAGACGGACTCGCAGGGCAATCTCAGTGGCTCGGCTTTCGAGCAACAGTCGGTAACTGCGAGCACCACGCTCGCGGGCAGCTATGTGTTCTACGCCGCCGGCAGCAACGGCACCGCCGCCTTCGGCACGGCCGGCGGGTTTGCCACCAGTACCACCACCGCCAACAGCATCAGCGCCGGTACCTCGGATCTCAATGTGGGAGGGAC
>DATEJV010000114.1:0-6594 GCA_035277745.1 Gammaproteobacteria bacterium
AGCGTGACCGCTTCAATCAGGAATTGCAGCAGAATATCGCGCCGCCGCGCGCCCAGGCTCTTGACGATACCGATTTCGCGGGTGCGTTCGGTCACCGACACCAGCATGATGTTCATGATGCCGATCCCGCCCACCAAAAGCGAAATCGCCACGATGCCGCCGAGAATCACTGTAATGGCGTTGAACACACTGGTGAAATTGCCAAGCAGCTCCGAGGCAGTCTGCACCTTGAAATCGTCGTCTTGTCCGGGCTTGAGATGATGCTGGCGACGCAACACCTGGGTGATGCGTGCGGTGACGGCGTCTATTTGGCGTGGATCGTTGACCTTGAGCTGAATGAGGATATTCGGTACCGCAGCGGCACCCTGCATGCTGAGTGCCGCCCCGTAAGGCACGATTACCTCGTTGTCCTGATCGAAGCCGAAAATCTGGCCGCGCGGGTGCAGTATGCCGACAATCTTGAACCAGTCACCCGAAATCTGCAGGAATTGGCCGATGGGATCGGCCGGCAAGTGCAGCTTTTTGATCAGCGTGATGCCGATGACGGCCACGTGGCGGTGGCGCAGATCGTCGCTCGGCACGATGAAACGACCGCGATCAGGGTAAGTGCCGTTGTTGATGGCCCCGGCCGGTGTGGTTCCGACCACACGGCTGGTGGTACTTTGACCGCGATAGCGCACCGGATCGAAAAACCGGCCTACCGGCAGAATCGGACTGATGCCGCTGATGTCACTGACCTCGTGCTGGATCGCGAGCATGTCGTCGGGCGTGACTTTTGCAACCTTGCCGGCCAAACGTTCCTTGCGCGGCAAGTAGCTTTGTATGGTCAGGCTGTCGGCACCGAGTCCCTTGAATTCGCTGGTGACGGAATTGCTGAAGCCCTGGATCAGCGAGACCACGGCGATCACCGCCATGACCCCGATGATGATGCCGAGCATGGTGAGGAAGCTGCGCAATTTATGCGCTTTGATGGCCTGCAGGGCGGAATTCAGGCTTTCAATGAGGGTGAACATGCCGATCCGATTCAGGTCTCGTGCCGCAGGGCTTCAATGGGATCGAGCCCGGCGGCTTTGGCGGCCGGCGCGATGCCAAAGATCACGCCGACCATGGCGGCAAAGCCGAACGCCAGTACCACCGCCCACCAAGGCACGTAGGCGCCCAGGAATTGCGGGACGGTGTGCGCGATGAGTGCGCCCAAGCCAAAGCCCAGAATCAGCCCGATGATGCCGCCCAGCAAGGACAGGGTCACGGCCTCGATCAGGAATTGCAGCAGAATATCGCGCCGCCGCGCGCCCAGACTTTTGAGAACTCCGATTTCGTAGGTGCGTTCGGTGACCTGCACCAGCATGATGTTCATGATGCCGATGCCGCCCACCAGCAGCGAGATGGCCACGATCCCGCCCAGGATGAGCGTGATGGAATTCAGCACGCTGGTAAAGCTGCCGAGCAGTTCGGACGCGGTCTGCACCTTGAAATCGTCGTCCTGCCCCGGCTTGAGATGGTGCTGGCGCCGCAATACCTGGGTGATGCGCGCGGTGACCGCGTCAATCTGGCGGGGGTCGTTGACCTTGAGCTGGATGGCGATGTCCGGCACCGCGGCGCCGCCCTGCATGCTGAGCGCCGCACCGTAGGGCACGATGACTTCGTTGTCCTGATCGAAACCGAAGATCTGGCCGCGCGGGTGCAACACGCCGACGATCTTGAACCAGTCGCCGGAGATTTGCAGGAACTGGCCGAGGGGATCGGCCGGCAGGTGCAACTTGTTGATGAGGGTGACACCGATGACGGCCACGTGCCGGTGGCGCAGGTCGTCGGCGGGCACGATGAAACGTCCGCGGTCCGGATAGGTGCCATTGTTGAGCGCGGCGGCAGGCGTGGTGCCGATGACGCGACTGGTGGTGCTGCGCCCATGATAGCGGACCGAATTGAAAAACCGCCCAACCGGGAGCACCGGACTGAGGCTGCTGATGCCGGTGACTTCATGTTGGATGGCGAGCAGATCGTCGGGCGTGACTTTGGCGATCTTGCCCGCCAGGCGTTCCTTGCGTGGCAGGTAACTCTGGATGGTCAGGCTGTCCGCGCCCAGGCCCTTGAACTCGCTGGTGACCGAATTGCTGAATCCCTGGATGAGCGAAACCACGGCAATCACCGCCATGACGCCGATGATGATGCCGAGCATGGTGAGCACGCTGCGCAGCTTGTGCGCGATCACCGCCTGCAATGCGGAGCTCAGGCTTTCGATCAGCGTATACATGGGTGCGCCGGGTTCACGCCTCGTGCCGCAGGGCTTCGATGGGATCCAGGCTTGCGGCCTTGGCGGCCGGGGCAATGCCGAACACCACGCCTACGCCCGCGGCGAAACCGAACGCAACCACCACGGCCCACCACGGCACGTAAGCCCCCAGGAACTCCGGGATCGCATGCGCGATAAGCGAGCCCGCGCCGAAACCCAGAATCAAACCCAGGACTCCGCCCAGCAGCGACAGAAGCACGGCTTCAATCAGGAATTGCAGCAGGATGTCGCGGCGGCGCGCACCCAGGCTCTTGAGGATGCCGATTTCCTGGGTGCGCTCGGTGACCGATACCAGCATGATGTTCATGATGCCGATGCCGCCCACCAGCAGCGAAATACCGACGATGCCGCCGAAGATCAGGGTGATGGCATTCAGCACCTGGTTGAAGGTGCCGAGCGTCTGTTCCGGAGTCTGCACCAGAAAATCATCTTCCTCTCCGGGCTTGATGTGGTGCATGCGCCGCAGCACCTGCGTGATGCGGCCGGTGACCGCCTGTATCTGGCCGGGGTTGTTGACGGTCACCTGGATTTCAATGTCCGGCACGGTCGCAGCTCCGAGCAGGCTGTGCGCAGTACCGTAGGGAATGTACACGCGGTCGTCCTGGTCCTGACCGCCGATGTTGCCGAGCTTTTTCAGGACGCCGACGACCTTGAACCACTGACCGTACATCTCGAGATATTGTCCGACCGGGTCCTTGGGCAGATTCAAATCGGTAATCAACGTCTGACCGATCACCACCACGCGCCGATGGCCGAGATCGTCGCTGGGGGAAATCAGCCGGCCCATGACCGGGTAAAAGCTGGCATTGCCCTCGTAACGGGAGGTGATGCCGTAGATGCCGGCGTAGGCGGTCTGGCTGCCGGACAGCACCGCACCCGAGCCGAAGCGCGCGAGGATGAGGCGCGGCGAGATGTTGCTGATACCGGCGACTTCGTGCTGGATGGCCTGCAGGTCCGCGGGCGTCACCTTGACGACCTTGCCGCTGAAAAAGTCCTCGTCGGTCTCGTTCGACTCGATGGTGAGCACGTTGGAGCCGAGGTTGGCGAAAGTGTTGGTGACCGAATGACTGAAGCCCTGAATCAGCGAGACCACCGCGATCACCGCGGCCACCGCGATGATGATGCCCAGGGTGGTGAGAAAACTGCGCAACTTGTGGGCGCGGATCGCCTGCAGCGCCGAGCGCAGGCTTTCCGCGAGGTTATACACCGGCGCCCGCCTGACGGCGCTTGCCGTTCAGGGTATCGCTGAGGATCCGGCCGTCCATGATGTGGATGATGCGCTGGCAGTGTTCGGCAATGTTCGGGTCGTGGGTGACGACGATGATGGTGTGGCCGTCGCGGTACAGGGCGTCGAACATCGCCATCACATCCTTGCTGGTGCCGGAATCCAGGTTGCCGGTGGGTTCGTCGGCCAGCAGGATCGAAGGTTTGCCGACCAGCGCGCGCGCGATGGCCACGCGTTGACGCTGGCCGCCGGACAGCTGGTTGGGCAGGTGGTGCAGGCGCTCGCCGAGGCCGACATTCTGCAGCGCCTGACTCGCGAGGCGGCGGCGCTCGCCGAGCGCGACACCGCGGTAAATCAGCGGCTGCATGACGTTGTGCAGCGCATTGGCGCGGCCCAGCAGATTGAAGTTCTGGAAAATGAAGCCGATTTCGCGGTTGCGGATGCGCGCGAGCGCGTTGTCGTCAAGCTGCGCCACCGGTGTGCCATTCAGGATGTATTCGCCGCCCGTCGGGCGGTCCAGGCAGCCGACGATATTCATGAGCGTGGACTTACCCGAGCCCGAGGGACCGATGAAGGCCACGTATTCATTGCGCGCGATCTTGAGATCGACGTCCTTGAGCGCATCCAGGACATTGTCACCCATCACGTAGCGCTTGCTGACCCGGCGCAGTTCCAGCAGCGGGGCGTCGTTCATGTTGCGGACTTCTGCGCCTTGGCCTGCTCGGGCGGCAGCACCGAGACCTTGGCGCCGTCGCTCAGGGCATGCAGCACGGTGTAGGGCCCGGTAATCACGGTTTCCCCGGCTTTCAGTCCCGAGACGATTTCCTGGTAGGTATCGCTGGACACGCCCGTGGTCACGTTCACTTTGTGCGCCTTGCCGTCCTGAAGGACATATACGTACGCGCCGGAAGTCGGTTCCAGGCTTTTGGAATTTGGGTTGTTTTCATACAGCACCGCCTGCAACGGCACGGCGATGGCGTTGGGCGTGCTCTGCGTGTAAATCTCCGCGCGGCAGCTCATCCCCGGACGCACGCGCGGCAGCTGCTTGTCAGTGAGCCCGATTTTCACTTCGAAGGTTACGCCCTGCTGGGCCGTGGTGGCGGTGCTCGAGACGCTGGTGCTGCTGGTAACCGAAGCGGCGATGAACTGCACTTTGCCGTGGAAGGTATCGTTCGGGTAGGACACCGCGTTGATGTCGGCTTCCTCGCCGAGCTTGACGTGCGCGATGTCGGCCTCGTCCACCTGCACGTCGGCCAGCACTTCGGCTGGGTCGGCGATTTCCATGAGCGTGGAGCCCGGGATGTTGGTACCGGTGATCACGGTTTCGCCGACCTTGACCGGCAGGCTGGTGACCATGCCGTCGATCGGCGAGCGGATTACGGTCTTGGAAAGGTTCTGCTGTGCCTGGTTCAACTGCGCCTGGGCGATGCGCAAGGCTTCCTTCTGAGAATCGAGTTGCACCTTGGCGATGGCCAACTGATTGGTAAGCTGGTCAAAGCTGTTGGCGTCCACCAGGTGTTGCTTGAACAGCGCCTGCTGGCGATTCCATTGCAGTTGCAGGTTGGAAATGCTGAGCTTTTGGCTTTCGATCGCGATATCGGCCTGCTGCACGCCTGCCTCGGCTTGGGCCACCGCGGCCTGATAGAGCGTCGGATCTATGCGCAGCACCACTTGGTCTTTCTTGACCAGCTGTCCCTCGACCACGGGAATCGCACTGATCTTGCCGATGATTTCCGGCTTGAGCTCCACCGGATTGATGTAAATCAGCTGTCCGGAGGCCAGAATCGAGCTGCGGATGGTGCGTGCCTCGACCTTGGCAACCGTAACCTTTTCAGCGCTGCCGCGAGTGGCGAACCGGCTGATGAACACCAGAATGATGATGCCCGCAATGATCGCCAAGCTTATCCAGAGTTTGCGCTTTTTCGGCATGCCGGTCTCCGCATGTATTAGTGTTATATGTCAGTATATCACCAAGAATTGGAAGTTCAACTGGCTGGTATGCGGTTTTGGTCGCGGGGACTCAGACGAGTTTCACGATGATCCACACGGCATAAATCAGCACCCAGGGCGTCAGCACAATCAGCGAGGATTTCCCCAGGCTCTTCTTGCTCCACAGGGTCAGTCCCACGATCATCAGCGCCAGGCACCAGAACGTGGTCAGGTGCACGCTGCCGGCCATACCGGCCAGCGGGTGCGACAGCGGCAGGCGGAACAGCAGGGTGTTGAGCGAGGTCACGTCCACCGCGTAATAGCTGGTTTGCGCGCTGGAGAACGCGTAGGCCACGGCCGCCGCGATGGTCGCGACCACATTGGGGAAGCTGGTCCAGATGCTGAAGCTCAGCCATTTTCCGTAGGTTTGCGGCTCATAACCGCTGATTTTGGCCACGAAGAAAAAGTACAGGGCCTGCAGCAGCAGGATGATGACCACGGCCAGGGTGCTGCCGACGACGCCAAACGTCAGGAAACGGCCGCGGGTAAAGCCCTGACGGATGGTGTCCAGCTGATCGCTGCTGTACTTGCCCGACATGGTGGCGATGGTCTGGTTGGCCAGCCAGCCCATGTCCACGGTGGAAAAGTACCAGACCGTGAAAGCAATGCTGAGCAGAATCATGACAATCAACGGGTACCAGGCCCAACGTCCGTGCGGCAGGACATCCTGCAGCGCCTTTTTCGGGTCCACGAAAATGTTGCCCAGGCAAGCTAAAGCGGTGGGTTCCATATGCAGGTGTCCTTGTTAAGGGTTTGTGGAGGTCAACCGGCCACTGCCATTCATACACGGCAGATTGCAGCGGCGCCGAAAGGTTCAGGCGTTGCCGGTAGAAACGCGGGCATGATAAAGGCGGCCTGAGCCGCCGGAAAGTGACAAATATCAGATCGTTCCGCCGGACGTGTCCGGCGGCGGCAGGTCAAATTCAAAACCCGGACCCCGGCGGAGCCCGCCGGGGTCCAAGATGCTCAAGCGGGCTGGATTACCAGCGGCCGCCGCGGCCGCCGCCTTGCTGGCGGGGCTGCCGTTCCTGCGCTTCGTTGACGCGCAGGGGGCGGCCACCCATGTCCTTGCCATTCAATTCCTGGA
>DATEJV010000115.1:0-11544 GCA_035277745.1 Gammaproteobacteria bacterium
TTGCCGGTGCAGGGCCGCCACGTGCATCTCGATGCCAGCTGGCGCGCGATTCAGCAGCACCAGGACTATCCCCAGCCGGTACGCAGGCTCCTGGGCGAGGCCCTGGCGGCGGCGGCACTCCTGTCCGCGACCCTCAAATACGAGGGCACTCTCACCCTGCAGATCCGCGGTGGCGGTCCGGTGCATTTGCTGGTGGTGCAGTGCACCAGCGGTTTGCACCTGCGTGGGCTGGCGCACTGGCACGGAGAACTTGCCGAAGATGCCGGCTTCCGCCAACTCGTGGGTGACGGACAACTGGCGCTCACCATCGAACAGGCCCGCCAGGTCGAGCGCTATCAGGGTATCGTGGCACTGGAAGGCGACAGTCTGGCGGTCTCACTGGAAGGCTATTTCACGCGTTCCGAACAGTTGCCCACGCGCCTGTGGCTGCATGCCGGTGACGGGCCGGCAACCGGCTTCCTGCTGCAGAGCGTGCCGGGACGCGATCCGGCGGCCGATGCCTGGCAGCACGTGACGCTGCTGGCCGACACGCTCAAACCCGCCGAGCTCGGTACGCTGTCGGCGCAGGAACTCCTGCACCGCTTGTACCACGAGGACGACGTGCGCCTGTTCGGCGCCGTGCCCGTGGCGTTCCGTTGCCAATGCTCGCGGGCACGCATCGAAACCACCCTGCGTGCGCTGGGCGAGGCGGAAGTGCGCGATATCCTGCGCGAATTCGGCAAGGTGCACGTGGACTGCGAATTCTGCGGGCGCGGTTACGACTTCGACAAAGTGGACGTGGAAGGCCTGTTTGCATCTGCGCCCATGGCCACAACGCCCGGGCAGCTGCACTGAAACGCATAGCGCGGTGATGCCGCAGGCTGCGGCAATTTCCGGATCTCTCGAAGCCGCGTCAGCCGCGCTGCTTGCTACGCAAGGTCGGACTGCGCCGATTCCGTGATCACGACTTCGAGCGGCGTCGCGTGACCGTCCGCCAGCCGCCAGGCGCGCAACTGCAGCACACCCTTGGTGTCGAGCGCGATATCCAAAGACAGTCCGGTGCAGCTCGCGAGCGCTGCCGTTTGTGCAGCGGCCAGCGGCGGCAGCGGCGTATTGGAACTGCGGTAATACGCCAGCGGCGCACGCACGCGTGCCTGCAGTGCGGCGGTGTGCAGATCGGCATTCGCCGCGAGCGGCTCACATTGATAGTCACCGCGACGGTCGCGGATCACGAAGCCTTGCGACAGCCCGGCGGCCCGCTGCGCCTGACGCAGCAGTTGATTCACCAGTATGCGCGGCAGCCGCAGCGTGTCATCCGCCACGGGCCGTGTTCCGATGGGCGACAAAGCGACCTGCAAATCTCGCGCATACCGCGTGTGACTGCATTATCCCGGCTTGCAATTCGAGGCGCGCCTTGTTGCGGCGCTGCAGGGTGTCGAAAAATGTCTGGCGTGCAGCTTCGTCCGGCAGCCGACAATGGGCGATCAATGTGTCTGTGACCGGACGCAGGAATTGCATGCGCGACTCGGCCGCCACGATATGTACCGCAGGTTCGCGTTCGAGCAACAGCCACACCAGCCCCCAGCAGGCGAGCATGGCGAGACTGTCGAGGCTGCCGCCGAAGGCCGTGCCCTCGTGGTTGAGGTTGGCGGCGAGCGGTGCACTCAGCGTCAGGCCGTGTGCATTGCAGGTGTCCACGCGCGCCTGCATGTGGTGCACCAGCGGTATGTGTGCGTGCAGATAGGCTTCGAGCCGCTGGCCGGCGGCCGGACCTAGCGTGAGCGGCACACCGGACATGCCGGATCCTTCTTTATATGGGTCATGGACAGCGTGCCGCTCCTGGCGTCCAGCCGCAGCAAGCGGCCGGTGAGTGGTGCGCCCACGCCGGCGATGAGCTTTACGGCCTCCAGCGCCATGAAGCTTCCGATCACTCCCACTACGGGCGCAAGAATGCCGTTGCTGCGGCAATTTTCCAGTTCCTCGCCGGCTTCGGGAAACACGCAGGCGTAACAGGGGCTCGCGGCGGCGCGCGCATCGAACACCGTGACCTGGCCTTCCAGACGGATCGCCGCGCCGGAAACCAGCGGAGTCCGGGTCTTGACGCAGGCCGCATTCACCGCAAAACGTGTGCCGAAGTTGTCGCTGCCGTCGAGCACGACATCGGCGCGATCGACAACCGCGTCGAGTTCGGCGCCCTGAAGCCTCCGGTCCAGCAACTCCAATTGGCACTCCGGGTTGAGCGCCGTGAGCGTGGCGGCGGCCGCCGCGGTCTTGGCGCGGCCGAGGTCGCGGCTCGAATACAGAATCTGGCGCTGCAGGTTTGACAAGTCCACGCGGTCGAAATCGTTGAGCAGCAGCGTGCCCACTCCACTCGCGGCGAGGTACAGCGCCGCGGGCGAACCCAGTCCGCCCAGCCCCACGATCAGCACGCACGCCTGCCCGAGTTTTTCCTGGCCGGCTGCGCCGAACTCCGGTAGCGCCAAGTGACGGCTGTAGCGCAGTTTGTAATCGCTGTCGTTCATGACGCGCCGATCGCTGGGAGGAAATTGCAGGCGCCGGGCTCGAATCCGGCGGCTGCGCTCAGGGCTGGCGTTTGGCCGACAACAGGACGACCGGTTCCAGCGGCACATCGCCGTGCGGGCCATGCTGGCCGGTTTTTACGCCGGCGATCCTGTCCACGATTTCCGTGCCCTTGACGACCTTGCCGAATACCGCATAACCGTAATCGCGGCCGCCGTGATTCAGGAAGGCGTTGTCCGCCACGTTGATGAAGAACTGGCTGGTGGCGCTGTGGATATCGGAGGTGCGCGCCATGGCGATGCTGTAGCGCGCGTTGGTCAGGCCGTTGCCGGCTTCATTGCGGATGGGCGTACGGGTTTTCTTTTGCCGCATGTCGGAGTCGAAGCCGCCGCCCTGGATCATGAACTTTGGGATCACGCGGTGGAATACCGTACCGTCGTAGAAACCTTCATCCACGTACGCCAGGAAATTCTTCACGCTGATGGGTGCTTTGGCGGCGTCCAGTTCCAGAGTAATGTCGCCGAGACTGGTGGTCATGAGAATCATGAAAAACTCCCGATTGGTGGATGAATGTTGTCAATCCGCAAAGCGGCCGGCACTGACGCGTTCAGTGCCGGCCAGGTCGCGGCAGGTCTGTATCCCGGTGAAACCCGCGGTCGACAGGAGATCGCACACGCGTGTGGCCTGATCGTAGCCGTGTTCAAGCATGAGCGCGCTGCCGGGATCGAGATGCGCCGGCGCCTGCTGCACGATCTTGCGGATCATCGCCAGGCCGTCGGATCCGCCATTGAGCGCACACTGCGGTTCGAAGCGCAGATCGCCGGCATCCAGATGCGGATCGCCGTCGGGCACATAGGGCGGATTTGAAACGATCATGCGGTAGCGCCTGCCGGGAAGGGGTGCGAACCATTCGCCCTGCAGGAATTCGACATTGGTTATGCCCAGGGCCGCGGCGTTTTCCCGCGCCACCGCCAGCGCCGGGCGGCTGATATCGGTGGCCGTGATCCGGCATTGCGGACGTTCCTTGGCGAGCGCCAGCGCGATCGCACCGCTGCCGGTGCCGAGGTCGAGCAGATGCCAGCGCGCAGCCGCCGGCACGAAATGCAGAGCCTGCTCCACCAGTATTTCGGTTTCCGGCCGTGGGATCAGCGTGGCGGGATTGACCTTGAGGCGCAGCGACCAGAACTCACGTTCGCCGGTGAGATACGCTACCGGCCGGCCCTGGCTGCGTGCGCCCACGAGCCGCGCAAACCGGCGCAGCGTGTTGCGCTCGACGTGTTGTTCCGGGTGTGCAAACAGGTGGCTGCGGTGCATTTGCAGCGCGTGCGCCAGCAGACACTCCGCATCCAAATGCGGCGTGACGCTGGTTTTGGCCAGCCGGGTACCGGCCGTGTGCAACAAGGTGGCTACGCTGGCGTGCATGTTTTCCGCCGCTGAAGTGGGCTTATTTTAAGCGCTTCCGTACAATAGCGCCTGCGATTGGCGGCGCACATTCCGGACCGGAGACCGCATGAAAGTCTATTCGAACGTGCTCGAGATGGTCGGACGCACGCCCATGCTGGAACTCAAGCGCCTGGATGCCGGGCCCTGCCGGTTATTTCTCAAGCTCGAATTGCTCAATCCCGGCGGCTCCATCAAGGACCGCATCGGGCTGGTGATGATTGCGGAAGCCGAGAAGCGCGGCGACCTGAAGCCCGGCGGCACCATCATCGAGGCCACCGCCGGCAATACCGGTCTGGGCCTGGCGCTGGTTGCGGCGCAGAAGGGCTACCGCCTGATTCTGGTGATTCCCGACAAGATGAGCCAGGAAAAAATCTTCAATCTGCGCGCCATGGGCGCGGAAGTGGTGCTCACGCGTTCGGATGTGAGCAAGGGCCATCCCGAGTATTACCAGGACCTGGCGCGGCGCATGGCGACGGAGCAGGGTGCGTTCTTCATCAACCAGTTCGGCAACCCCGACAACGTCCGGGCGCACGAGACCGGCACCGGCCCGGAAATCTGGGAGCAGATGGAGCACCAACTCGATGCGGTGGTGGCGGGTGTGGGTTCGAGCGGTACGCTTACGGGAATCGGGCGTTACTTCCGCAAGACCGCGCCGCAGGTGGAAATGGTGCTGGCCGATCCGCAGGGCTCGGTGCTGGCGGATTACCTCAAGACCGGCAAGCTCGGCCCCAAGGGCGCGTGGCTGGTGGAGGGTATCGGCGAAGACTTCGTGCCCGATATCTGCGACCTGTCGGTGGTCAGGCACGCTTACACCATTCCCGATAGCGCGGCGTTCGCCACGGCGCGCGAAGTGCTCAAGAAAGAAGGCCTGTTGCTCGGGTCATCTTCCGGCACGCTGATTGCGGCGGCGCTGCGCTATTGCCGGGCCCAGAAAACGCCCAAGCGCGTCGTGACCATCGGTGCGGATACCGGCAACAAGTATCTCTCCAAGCTCTACAACGATTTCTGGATGATCGAGCAGGGATTCATGGAGCGGCCGCGGCGCGGCGACCTGGGCGACTACGTGGGCCGGCCCTACTGGGAGCGCGCCACGGTGTACGTCGGTCCCGCGGACACGCTGGCTACCGCGCATACGCGCATGCGCAACAACGGCATCTCGCAATTGCCGGTGATCGAGGGCCGCAGGTTCCTCGGCGCGGTTACCGAGAATGATTTGATTCACGCGGTGCGCCGCGATGCACGCGGCTTTACCCAGGATGTACGCGTGGCGCTGGACGCAGATTTCCCGCGCATCGCCGCGAGCCAGACACCGGAAGCCCTGTTCGCGCTGCTGGAAGGGAAAACCGCGGCGGCCATCATGCACGGCGAGGAATTTCTCGGTTTGGTCACGCGCAGCGACCTGCTCAATCGCTTACGCTTGCAGCATTGACCGCTTGTATCGCGGCCCAGACCGCCGCTTCCACAATCAACCAGGCCCAGGAACATGTCAACGTCAAACACAAAACCGGGTTTTGCCACGCGCGCCATCCATGCCGGCCAGACGCCGGATCCCTCGACCGGCGCGGTCATGCAGCCGATTTATGCGACTTCCACGTATGCGCAGGAAAGTCCCGGCAAGCACCAGGGCTATGAATATTCGCGCACCCAGAATCCGACGCGCATGGCCTATGAACGCTGCGTCGCGGACCTGGAAAGCGGCAGCCGCGGCTTCGCCTTCGCGTCCGGCATGGCAGCCACCGCCACGGCGCTGGAGCTGCTGGATTCCGGCAGCCACGTGATCGCCATGGACGATCTGTACGGCGGCACCTACCGGTTGTTCGAACGGGTGCGCAAACGCTCGGCGGGCCTGAAATTCAGCTTCGTGGATGTGCGTGAACGCAAGGCCTTGGAAGCTGCCATCCGCCCGGAAACCCGGATGATCTGGATCGAGACGCCCACCAATCCGTTGCTGAAGCTGGTGGATCTTGGCATGGTTGCGGAAGTCGCGCGCAGACATAAATTATTGACGGTGTGCGACAACACCTTTGCCTCACCCTACAATCAGCGGCCTGTCGAACACGGCTTCGACATCGTGATGCACTCGGCCACCAAGTACCTCAACGGGCATTCAGACATGGTGGGCGGCATGCTGGTGGTGGGGGCGCGCCCCGAACTCGCCGAACAGCTGGCCTTCCTGCAGAACTCGGTAGGCGCGGTGGCCGGGCCGTTCGACAGTTTTCTGGCGCTGCGCGGCTTGAAAACGCTGGCGCTGCGCATGCAGCGCCATGGTGTCAACGCACTGGAGCTGGCCGGCTGGCTGGAAAAACACCCGAAGGTGGAGCGCGTGATCTATCCGGGCCTGCCCAGCCATCCACAGCATGCGCTCGCCAATAAGCAGATGCGCACCGGGGGCGGAATGCTCACGATTTTCCTCAAGGGCGGCGAGCGGGAAGCACGCCGTTTTCTGGAGCGCTGCGAGCTGTTCACGCTTGCGGAAAGCCTGGGCGGGGTGGAAAGCCTGATCGAGCACCCCGGCATCATGACGCACGCCTCGGTACCGCCGGAGGCGCGCAAGGCGCTTGGCATCAGCGACTCGCTGGTGCGCCTGTCGGCGGGCGTAGAGGATATCAACGACCTGCGCGCTGATCTGGAGCAGGCGTTGGCTTCTTGAATCTCAGGACCAATAAAAAGGGCAGGCTGTCAGCAGCCTGCCCTGGGGACAAACACCGTTGCCGCCCGGACTGGACGGCCAAAAATCCCTCCGGTCTCTAAAACCGGATCAGATTCCAGCTGTTATCAGTGCTTTGTGGTGGCCGCCGGTGCGGTGCTCGCCGCCGGAGCCATGGCCTTCGTTGCAGGCGCCGCCGCTGTGGAAGCCGCCGGAGCCGCCGCCGTGGACGCCGCCGGAGCCGATGAAGCGGCATTTTCAGTCTTGCTGCAGGCGGCCAAGGCACAGGCCAAAGCGGCAGCGGAAAGGACAACCAGATACTTCTTCATGTTGATTACCACCAGAATGTGCGGGGAAGACGTAAATTCATGATACTACTCGACGATTTGAATGCAAACCGTGCGATCGGGCGCGAATTTTAGCGAATCTGCGCAAGATTCAAAGGTTTGCAGCGGATATTTTTATTTTATTATTGGAATCATCGGGTTACATCGCGCGGCAAAGCTCATGGCGACAGCTTGCAGGCAAACGTTGCAGTGGCCGGTCTTCGGCTCAAACAACGACTCAGCCGACGAGCGCGTAGTAACGCTCGCTCAGGGTCTCACCGACCATTTTGTCGAACACGGATGGGCAGCACAGGAAGATTTCCTGCCCGTGACGGGCTGGCGCGCGCTCGCGGTCGAGGCCGAGCAACTTTGGATGCAGGGTGCGTTCCACAAAGCGGGCATCGGTCGCGACCCGGCGCGTCGCCTGCAAGCCCGGGTTCGCGGTGATTACACCCTGTGGCTGGACCGGCAGCGAACGCCGACGGCCTGTCAATTTGTGGAACAGGAACTCGAAGCGCTGCGCTTGGCGCTGAATGCCCGTGCCTGTCTGGGTTTGTTCGAGTTTGAAGGCCAATTGGCGCGCTATCCCACGGGCGCGAGTTATGCGCGCCACCTCGACCAGTTGCGGGATACGCAGGCACGCCAGGTTTCGGTGGTTCTGTACCTGAATGCGGACTGGCAGTCCACCGAAGGTGGCGAATTGTGCCTGTATCGTGGACCGTCATCTGCCCATGTCCGCATTCCGATACTGCCGCGCGGCGGGACGCTGGTGCTGTTTGCCAGTGCCGATACGCCCCATGAGGTACGGCCGGCAACGCGCGCGCGTTTGAGCCTGAGCGGCTGGTTGCGCCGCCGAGCTTGAAGGCGCCCCGGCCCTCGGGCACACTGATTTCACTGCAAGCGGTGCGGCGGGATCACGCATGTTTCAACTGGACACCACTCCGCAGCGACCCGGCCGGGTGTGGTCGCGGGGGCTGGAACTCGGCAAGCTGGGTTTCGGCCGCCTGTTCGGCCCGGCGGCGCTGCTCGGCCTGATCGGCCTGTTGCCCACGCTTTATTTTGCCGAGCGGCTCGGTGACGCCACGTTCACGCGCGAGCGCCTGCTGGAACTGCTGCGCTCCCCGCATTTCATTGCCGATTTCCTGCTGGTGGAGGTACTGGTACTGGTGTGCGGTTCATTTGTGAACGCACTCATCATCCGGCAGGTGGAGCGCACCGTAACCGGCACGTCCGCATCACATGAATTACGTTATGCATTGGGCAAGCTGCCGGCGCTGGTACTGGCCGGAATCCTGGTGTTCATCACCCTGATGATCGGCTTGCTGATTGCCGCACTCGTGGGCGGCATCCTGGGTGCGCTGCTGGGGGCTGCGCTCGGCCGCGGCGCGGCCATTGCGGTTACACAAATCTGCATGTTTGCCGCCATGGTGTTCATCCTGGTCAATCTGCTGTTTTTCCAGTTTGCCATCGTGCTTGACGGCAAAGGACCGGTAGCTGCCTTGAACCACAGTTGCGCGCTGGTGTTCCGCAACTGGTGGCGCACCTTCCTGGTGCTGTTGATCACCGTAGTTGTGGTTGTATTGTGCGTCGTAGTCGTGATGCTGCCGCTGTCTATCCCATTCGCTGCCTGGCTGCATTCGCTCGCCGGGGCCGACACCGGTCGCTCGCTGCTGGTGAAGGGCGTGCTGCGGCTGGTGGGCACGGCGGTGTTCATGCCGTTTGTGGTCGCGATTCTGTATGTCCTGTACCGCGACCTCAAGGTGCGGCGCGCCACGCCCTCCGTGCCCACGGCCAGCATCCAAGCCTGATCCCTTTGCCTGCATTCCCCGAGCTGCATCA
Source organism: Gammaproteobacteria bacterium (assembly GCA_035277745.1). GTDB lineage: Bacteria > Pseudomonadota > Gammaproteobacteria > Natronospirales > REEB76 > REEB76. The sequence goes on from DATEJV010000115.1 coordinate 8,755, forward strand.
ACTCCCGATCGGCGGGACACTGGAGGCCGGCTGGCGCCTGTTTCTGAAATCCCTGCCGGCGGTCTTTTGGCCGGTGTGGTTCGCCGGTGTGATCAATGCGGTTCCCTTCTTGTTCGCCGGTGGCGGCGCACCAGGAGCGTCCATCAATCGCACGACCATCGTGATTACCGTGCTCTGCTGGCTGGTGGAAAGTGCGCTCTACGGCACGGCCATCCAGCGGCTGGATGACTGGTTTACCGGAGCTACGCGATCCTATGCCGAAGCTTTGCGCATCGGCGTGCGCGCAGCCGCGGCCATCCTGATCGGAGACCTGCTGTACAACATTGCCACGTGGATCGGGTTTTTTCTGCTGATCGTGCCGGGGGTGATTCTGGGCACTACTTGGGCGTTCTTTGCCTACGCTGCGGTTCTCGATCGCAAAAATCTGCTGGAAATGCTCGGTTACAGCCATGCGCTCGCCTGGCCGCAGTGGTGGCGGAGTTCAGCGGTGCTGTCGGCGCCCGCAATCGTGCTGCTGATTTACGACGTCATTGCCAGCTGGCCGGACATCATGAGTGCAGTGCGACAATTGGGTTCGGGGAATCTGTTGGCCGCATCGGCGCCGCCCAGGCTGTGGTACGACCTTGGCCTGATGCCGGTTGTCGGCGCTGTCGTGTGGTGCTACGTGCTGGCGGTGTGCTACGTGCAATACCGCAATCTGCAGGCGCGCGCCGCAGTTCACTGAGCCGCCATCTCCGCAAGTTGCTCCGCCTGGTACTCGTTCATGAGCGGCACGATCAGCTCATCCAGTCTGCCCTGCAGAATGTCATTGAGCTTGTAGAGCGTCAGGTTGATGCGGTGATCGGTGACCCGGCCCTGCGGGAAATTGTAGGTGCGGATGCGCTCGGAGCGATCACCGCTGCCGACTTGCAGCTTGCGCGACTGCGCCTGCGCACTGCGCTGTTTCTCGCGCTCGGACTCCAGCAGTTTGGCCTTCAACAGCGACAGTGCGCGCGCGCGGTTCTTGTGCTGCGAGCGTTCGTCCTGGCATTCCACCACGATGCCGCTGGGAATGTGCGTCAGGCGCACGGCGGAATCGGTCTTGTTGACATGCTGACCGCCCGCGCCCGAGGAGCGGTAGGTGTCCACCTTGAGATCCGCAGGATTGATTTCGATATCGCCCAGTGCTTCGACTTCGGGCAGGATCGCCACGGTGCAGGCCGAGGTATGGATGCGCCCCTGGGCTTCGGTTTGCGGCACGCGTTGCACGCGGTGCACTCCGGATTCGAATTTCAGCCGCGAATAGGCGCCTTGGCCGATGACGCGCGAGATGATTTCCTTGTAGCCGCCGTGCTCGCCCGGATTCTCGCTCATCACTTCCAGGCGCCAGCCGCGCGTCTCGGCGTAGCGGGCATACATGCGGAACAGGTCGCCGGCAAACAAGGCCGCCTCGTCGCCGCCGGTGCCGGCACGGATTTCCAGAAACAGATTGCCGCCATCGTGTGGATCGCTGGGCAGCAGCAGCGCCAGCAACCGCGGTTCGAGCCCGGCCAGCCGTGCTTCGGCCGCGCGCTGCTCCTCTTCGGCCAGCGTGCGCAACGCGGCATCGTGATCCCGGGCCATGGCTTGGGCGCCATGCAGGTCGGCCTCCGCGGCTTGCCATGCGCGGAAATTTTGCGTGAGCGGTGCGAGGCGCGCATATTCCTGGGACAGGTCGCGGAATTGCTTCTGGTCGCCGATCACCGCCGGACTCGCAAGCAGCGCCGCCAGCTCTTCGTGACGCGCCACCAAGCGCTCCAGTTTTTGACGGATGGAATCCTTCATGGACGCTCAGGCGTGCCTGTCCGTATCGGAGCCCGGCTCGTCATCCTTCAGGCCGAACAGCGCATGCGCCTGGCGCATGATGTGGTCGCGGCCTTCGCGGGCCGCCTGGCGCAGATACGCGCTGGGTGCGTGCAGCAGGCGGTTGGTGAGCGTTTCGGCGAGATACTTGAGGGCTTCCTCGGGCGGAGTACCGCCGGCAAGCAGCTGTTGAGCCTGGGCCAGTGTGTGATTGCGCAGATCCTCGGCATGAGCGCGCACCGCACGGATGGTCGGCACCGCGTCCAGGCCGCGCAACTCCTGCATAAAGCGCGTCACTTGTGTATCGATGATGCTCTCCGCTTCGCGTGCCGCTGCCCGGCGGGAGCGCAGGCTGTTTTCCACGATGCCGTGCAGATCGTCGATGGTGAACAGGTACACGTCCGCGAGTTTTGTCACGGCCGGCTCCACGTTGCGCGGCACGGCGATGTCGATGATCAGCAACGGCCGGTGCTTGCGCGACTTGAAGGCCGCAACCACCGCCGCCTGCGTGAGGATGGGTTCCGGGCTGGCGATCGAGGCAATCACGATATCGGCCTCATCCAGATGCGCGGCGATCTCGTGCAGGCCGATGGCGTAGCCGCCGAAGCGCTCGGCGAGTGCGTGTGCGTGGCTGAAGGTGCGGTTGGCGATGATCAGGCGGCGCACGCCTTGCGCGTGCAGGTGGTGGGCCACGAGTTCGCTGGCTTCGCCCGCGCCGATCAGCAGCGGCGTGAGTGCGCGGAAGTCCGCGAAAATGCGCCGCGCCAGCAACACGCTGGCGTGCGCCACCGACAGCGGGTTTTCGCCGATCGCGGTGTCGGTACGCACCAGTTTTGCGACCGCGAAGGCGTACTGGAACAGGCGATGCAGATATTGGCCGGTGACGGCGCTCTCCTGCGCCAGCTCGTACGCCTGCTTGATTTGGCCAAGGATCTGCGGCTCGCCGAGTATCATCGAATCCAGGCCGCA
>DATEJV010000116.1:0-15569 GCA_035277745.1 Gammaproteobacteria bacterium
ACGAAGACCTGTCTGTGTATGAGAAATCACATTCATCAAGACCCAGATCGTCCACTTCGGCGCACGCTTGATGCGCGAATTGGAATGCAGGAGTCACCATGACGAACGCGTCGCAACAGCAGGCTGACTACCGGATGCCTACGGCGGCAAAATGGCAGGCGCCCAAAGCCGTGGCCGATGGCAGCGGGGGCACCATCATCGCGGTCGCGGAAGTGGCGGCATCCCCTGCGCGCGTGTTTGACCTGCTCACAACCGACGAGGTCGAGCGCTGGTGGCGGCATCCCGACTACTACCACTGGGCGGACTGGAAAGCGGACCTTCGCGTCCAGGGATCATGGAGCGTGACCGTGTGCCTGAACGACGGCAGCACCAACAGTGGCTGGGGCGAATTCGTGGAAATCGACGCGCCGCACAAGCTCGTCATGACCAGAGTCTTCAAGCAGCACCCACTGCAGGGGAAGCGCGAAACCACCATCACCTACCGCCTCGAATCCGTTGCCGACGGTACGCACATGACCGTGCGCGAGGAGGGTTACGTGGGCCGCAGCAAAGCGGCTTACGGCAACGCCGAACACTGGGAACGCGTGCTCGGCTGGCTCGCGGCTTATTGCAATTCCAGTGCAGCCCAGTTACGCGCCTGACGCTTTTCTTTCGGGGAGATCGCTTATGCCTCGCAAACTCAGTGCATCACTGCTGGCGCTCACCGGCCTGTTGATTGCACTCGGCGCCTTTGGTCATAGCTTCATGGGTCGCAAGGCCCTGGACGCGGGCCTCGCGCGCGCAGTGCTCGATGCGCACACCGACAAGCTGATTTACCTGGTGTGGTATTTCTGCGGCGGCTGCATGCTGGTGTTCGGCCTGCTGGTGATCGCCGGCGCGGTACTGGCCGCGCGCGGCACCAACCGCTTGCTGCCCGTGTCCACGCTGATCGGCGTCTTTTATCTTGTCACCGGCGTGCTCGCGCTCGCCTACATGCGCGAGCCTTTCTGGAGCGTGTTCGTAATCCTGGGCGGACTGACGCTGATTTTTTCTTTTATGCTGCGGAAAGCCGGACAGTCCGCACCCTGAATCAAACCCCAGACTGCTGGCGATCCAGCAGACGATAACCAATGGCTTCGGCCACGTGCGTGGTTCGCACCCTGTCACACGCGGCAAGATCCGCGATGGTGCGCGCGGTCTTGAGGATGCGGTGGTAGGCGCGCGCGGAAAGCCCGAGGCGCTCGGTGGCGCGCTCCAGCAGATCGAGTCCCTGACTGTCGGGCGAGCAAAAATGTCCGGTTTCCCGTGGCGTAAGCCGCGCATTGGGTTTGCCGCAACGCGCGAGTTGACGGTTGCGTGCCGCCAGCACCCGCGCCGCCACGCTGCTGCTCGACTCGCCGTCGGGCGGCGCATCCGGCCTGAGCGCCTCGCGCGGCGGGCGCGGCACGTCCACGTGCAGGTCAATGCGATCCAGCAGCGGCCCCGAAATGCGCGCGCGGTAGCGCTGCACCTGCTCCTCGGTGCAACGGCAACGGCCCGATTCGTCCCCCAGGTAGCCGCAGGGGCAGGGATTCATGGCGGCGATCAGCTGGAAGCGCGCCGGAAATTCCGCCTGGTGCGCGGCGCGCGACACCACGACCTGGCCGGTCTCGAGCGGTTCACGCAGCACTTCGAGCACGTGGCGGTCGAATTCCGGCAACTCATCCAGAAACAACACACCGTGATGCGCCAATGAAATTTCTCCGGGACGCGGCACCGAGCCGCCGCCCACCAGCGCCACACCGGAAGCGGTGTGGTGCGGCGCGCGGTACGGCCGCTGGCGCCAACTCCTGGCGCTGAATCCGCTGTCGCTGATCGAGGCAATGGCCGCGGTCTGCAGCGCCTCTTCCTCGCTCATGGGCGGCAGGATGCCGGGCAGGCGCTGCGCCAGCATGCTTTTGCCGGTACCGGGCGGACCGATGAACAGCAGCGAGTGGCTGCCGGCGGAGGCGATTTCCAGCGCGCGTTTGGCCCGGTGCTGGCCGCGCACCTCGGCGAGATCATCGTATTGCGGAGCATGACCGACGAGCGCGGAGACGTGTGGGCGCAAACGCTGGGCGCCGGTCAGATGCGCACATACATCCAGCAGGTGCCGTGCTCCCAGCACCGTGACGCCGGACACCAGGGCGGCCTCGTCGGCGTTGTCGCAGGGCAGCATCAGACTGCGGCCGGCGGCGCGCGTCTTGAGCGCCGCAGGCAATACCCCGCGCACCGGCTTGAGTTCGCCGGAGAGCGAAAGCTCGCCCAGGAATTCCACGTCGCGGAAGGCTTCCACCGGCAACTGGCCGGAAGCGGCCAGGATGCCGAGCGCGATCGGCAGGTCAAAACGCCCGCCTTCTTTCGGCAGATCGGCGGGCGCGAGATTCACGGTGATGCGGCGTGCGGGAAAGTCGAAGCGCGAATTGAGCAGCGCGCTGCGCACCCGATCGCGGGATTCGCGCACCGCAGCCTCCGGCAGGCCCACGATGGCAAACGCCGGCAGGCCCATCGAGAGATGCGCCTCCACGGTGACTTCGGGAGCGTCAATGCCTACCAGAGCACGACTGAAAATCCGGGCCAGCATCCTTGCCGATTCCTTCCCTGATGCGGCGGCTACTTTTTCCTGGTGGCGGAGGCCGCGCGGCTTTCAAATTCGGCCTCCAGTTCCTGCAGACGCGCGGCCAGCTCCTCGAGGCGCTCGCGGGTGCGCGCCAGCACCGCAGCCTGCACGTCGAATTCCTCGCGTGTCACCAGATCGAGCTTGGCAAACACGCTCTGCAGCACCGCACGGAAGTTCTTTTCCGCATCCGCCTTGAAGTCGCGCAGACCCGCCGGCACGCTGTCGGCAAGTTTCCGGGCGAGGTCATCGAGAATCTTGGGATCCAGCGCCATGCCTGCTACCTTGCCGCTCACAGTCCGGCCTCAGTATATACCGCACCCCGCTCCGCATGCGGGAGGGGGTGCTAGACTGATGGCGGGCATTCCGGACCGGGGCGGGCGGCAGCATGAAAATGGTGAGCGCGGTCATCAAACCCTTCAAACTCGACGACGTGCGCGAGGCACTTTCCGACATCGGCGTACAGGGCATCACCGTGACCGAGGTCAAGGGTTTCGGCCGGCAAAAGGGCCACACCGAACTTTACCGCGGTGCCGAGTACGTGGTGGATTTCCTGCCCAAGGTGAAGATCGAACTGGCGGTGCCGGACGACCTGCTGGAGCGCGCCGTCGAAGCCATCAGCCATGCCGCCAAGACCGGCAAGATCGGCGACGGCAAGATTTTCGTCTACGACCTGGAGCAGGCGGTGCGCATCCGCACCGGCGAAACCGACGCCCAGGCTTTGTGAGGGCAACGTGATGAAACTCCGTAGTCTGATTCTGTTGCTGGCCGCGCTCGTCACGACGGCGGCATTGGCCCAGGGCGCCGTATACAAATGGGTGGACAAGAACGGTAACGTGCATTACAGCTCGGTGCCGCCGACCTCCACGCTCGCGCCCACCGCCATCGTCAACACCGCCGACAACTCGGTAGCGGCGGCGGGCAACGCGCCGTCGGCCGCGTCCGCGGTCGCAGCTCTCACCACCGTCAAGGGCGATGATTCCCCCGCCTGCAAGAGCGCGCGCGAAACCCTGGCGAAATACCTGAGCGCCACCTATCTGTACACCCTGGGCAAAGACGGTAAACAGCAAAAGCTTGACGCGCAGCAGCAGGCGGCCGCGGTCGCGCAGGCCAAAAACACCGTGACCCAGGCCTGCGCATCGCAGGCCTCGCCGCCATGAACGCGAAACGTCTGCTGCCGGCGCTGATTGTGCCCGCCGCCCTGGTATTCGCCGCCGCCCAGGCGCAGCAGGTGTACCGCTGGGTGGATGCGCAGGGTAACGTGCATTATTCGCAGACACCGCCGCCTGCCGCCAGCACCAAAGCCAAGCTGATCGAGGTTGCGCCGCCGCCGCCGGACCCCGCCGGGGTGGCGGAGCAGCAGCAACTGGTCAAATCGATGGCAGCGGCGGACGCCGCGCAACAAAAGACGGCTGAGGAAGCCGCACAGGCCGCGGCCAAAAAGGCCCAACAGCAGCAAGCCTGTGATGCCGCACGCAAGCAGTTGCAGGCTTACATGGACACCCATCGGGTCATCACCAATGCCACGAGCGCCAGCCCCGCGTATTACACCGGGGATGATCTGGTGAAACTCCGCGAGCAGACGCAACAGCAGGTCAACAAGGCCTGTGCCGGCGCCTGAATGCCGAGCCAAGCACTGCGCCATCCGATCCGCGATTGACCATCCCCGACCTCTTTAATCTTGCGAGCGCTTGCCGTACGCTTGCGCGGTTTTTTCCGACCGCCACCGGTGATCCACGCTCATGAGCAACCAGCCGATCGAGGACGCCCGCGAGATTTTCAACGTGCTGCGCTGGGGCGACGGCTATTTCGACATCAATGACCAGGGGCACCTGGTGGTATTCCCCACGCGCAAGCGCGAGGACGGCTGCGTGGACATGTACCGGCTGGCCACCGAGGTCGGCCAGTGGAACCTCAACCTGCCGGTGCTGTTCCGTTTCGGCGACATCCTGCGCGATCGCGTGGACCGGTTGTGCAACGCCTTCGCCAAGGCCATGGAATACCACGAGTACAAGGCCGGTTACACCGCGGTCTATCCCATCAAGGTCAACCAGCAGCGCGCGGTGGTCGAGGACATCCTGCGGCACGGCGAAGGCCGCGTGGGTCTCGAGGCCGGCAGCAAGCCGGAACTGCTGGCGGTGCTGGCACTGGCACCGCCCGGCGCCTCGATCGTGTGCAATGGCTACAAGGACCGCGAGTACCTGCGCCTCGCGCTCATCGGCCAGCAGCTCGGACACAAGGTTTACATCGTCATCGAGAAGCTCAACGAGCTGGATCTGCTGCTGCGCGAGGCCGCGGAGATGGGCGTCAAGCCCACGCTCGGCGTGCGCGTGCGCCTGACCAGCACCGGGCGCGGCAAATGGGAACACACCGGCGGCGAGAAATCCAAGTTCGGCCTGTCAGCCGGACAAATTCTGGAAGCCGTGGAGCGGCTCAGGACCGCCGGCATGCTCAACTGCCTGCAGCTGCTGCATTTCCATCTGGGCTCGCAGATTGCCAACATCCGCGACGTGCAACGCGGCATGCTGGAAGCCGGGCGCTGTTTCGCGGAACTCGCGGAACTGGGCGTGGGCGTACGCATCATGGACGTGGGCGGGGGACTCGGCGTGGACTACGAGGGTACGCGCTCGCGCAGTTCCTGCTCCATGAACTACAGCATGGAACAGTATGCCAACACCATCGTGCGTTCGCTGTGGGAAATCTGCGAGGAATACGAGCTGCCGCACCCCGGCATCATCACCGAGTCGGGGCGTGCCATCACCGCGCATCACGCGGTGCTGGTGACCGAAGTGGTGGACCGCGAGTCCATACCCGACAAGCCGCTCACCGCGCCCGACCCCGAGGATCCGCAAATCCTCATGGACCTGTGGGAGGATTACGAGAACACCGATGGCCGCTCGCTGCTCGAGGTCTATCAGGACGCGCTTTACTGGAACGGCGAGGCCCAGACCATGTACATCCACGGCGTGCTCACCCTCGAGCAACGCGCGCGCGCCGAGCAGATTTACCACGCCACCTGTCGCAAGGTACGCGACGGCCTCAAGCCCACCACGCGTGCGCACTCCGACGCGATTTTCGAGATTGACGAGAAACTCGCCGACAAGTTCTTCTGCAACATGAGCGTATTCCAGTCGGTGCCGGACGTGTGGGCCATCGACCAGGTGTTCCCCATCATGCCGGTGCACCGCCTCGCCGAGCCGCTCACGCGGCGCGCGGTGCTGCAGGACCTGACCTGCGACTCCGACGGCCGCATCGAGCAGTACGTGGACGAAGAGGAACTCGAGGCCACCATGCCGGTGCACGCCATGCACAACGGCGAACCTTATTACCTCGGGTTCTTCATGGTGGGCGCTTACCAGGAAATCCTCGGCGACATGCACAACCTGTTCGGCGACACCGATTCGGTGAACGTCGAACTGGACGCCGCCAACGGCTACAAGCTGCTCAAGTCCGAACAGGGCGACACCGTCGAGGAAGTGCTGCGCTACGTGCACTTCGAACCCAGCGACCTGGTGGTGCGCTACCGCGGCAAGATCGACCAGGCCGCGGGCCTGGATCCCTACCAGCGTGCCCAGTACCTTAAGGAACTGGAAGAAGGCCTCAAGGGCTACACCTATCTCGAGAAATGAGGGGTAAGGAAGTGAGGCCGGGCGCTACGCGCCCCGCGAGGATCGTGATTCCTCATTCCCGCATCCGCTCACACCAGGTAACGCCGGATTTCCCCACAACCGCCCGCACTCGAAGCGTTTCGCACCGGTAACCAGAAATGCCATCGCCACCCCAAACGCGCACCTCCGTCTTCACGAACCGCAACTTCACGCTGCTGTTCGGCGGCAGCACGATTTCCGCGATCGGCGATCAATTCACGCTGGTGGCGCTGCCGTGGCTGGTGCTGAAGCTCACCGGCAATCCCGCGGCGCTCGGCATCGTGCTCGCGGTGATGGCGTTTCCGCGCGCGGCCTTCATGCTCATCGGCGGCGCGGTCGTGGACCGGCGCTCGCCGCGGCGCGTGCTGCTCGAGGCGCGCGCCGTGAATGCCGCGTGCATCGTGATCCTGGCGGTGCTGGTACTGACCGGCGCCATCCACATGTGGATGATTTATCTGCTGGCGCTGGGCATCGGCCTGTCCACGGCATTCGCCTATCCGGCGGGCACCGCCATTCTGCCGCAACTGGTGGAGCTGCAGCAGTTGCGCTCGGCCAACGCGCTGTTCATGGGCATGCGTCAACTGGCGTTGATCGTCGGTCCGGTGCTGGCCGGATTCGTAATCGCGCTTGGCGCGCATGCGGTGTCCGCGCAGCACCTGCCGGATGCGCGGGGCATGGGTCTGGCGTTCAGCATTGACGCGGCCAGCTTCGTGGCGTCGCTGGTCTCGCTGCTCATGATCCGCATCCGCGGCGATTTCCATCCAGCCGCGGCCGGCGGCAGCGGTGTGCTGTCCAGCGTAGCAACAGGCATCCGCAGCGTATGGGCGGATCTGCCGCTGCGCGCCTTCGTACTGTACGTCGCCATCGTCTCGGTATTCGTGGGCGGCCCTATCCAAGTGGGCCTGCCGGTGCTCGCGGACACCCGCCTCAACATGGGTGCGGCCTCGCTCGGCATCCTCATGACCGCGAACGGCGTCGGCATGTTCGCCGGCAGTTTCCTGTCCGGCCTCGGCAGCCGCCTGCTGCGCGGCCGACTGGGCCTCATGGTGCTCGGTTTCGACGCGCTCTCGGGCCTGGCACTCGCCGGTCTCACATTGGTGCACACCACCTACAGCGGTGCGGTATTGCTGCTGTGCGCCGGACTGCTCGGCGGCATCGTGCAAATTGCGATCTTCACCTGGATACAGCAGCGCGTGCCGCAGGAAATGATGGGCCGCACCATGAGCATTTTGATATTTACCTTCATGGGACTGGGGCCGATCTCGGCCGCGATCGCCGGAGCTTTGCTCAAGGTAATCTCGCTGGGCGCTTTGTTCGGCATCGCCGGGCTTACGCTCACCGTGATTGCGCTCTGTTGCCTGGGCAGCCGGCAGCTACGCAGTATCCGTGCCATTCAAGCATTACCTGCAAAAAACACGTGATCCTGAATTTCAGCATGGTTGTAAATCCGGAGCCATAATGGACTCTAAGCCGAAAACCGGTTTCGTCGGTCTGGGCGCGATGGGTTATCCCCTGGCGCTCAATCTGCACAAGGCGGGCCTGCTCGCCGCGGTATACAACCGCACGCATGCGAAAGCCGAGACGCTGGCGAAGGAAACCGGCTGCCGCGCCGCACAGGACATCGCCGAGCTGGCGCAGCATTGCGGCGCCGTAGTGATGTGTGTCACGGCCGATCAGGACGTGCTGCAAATCGTGGACGTACTGGCTGCAACTCTCAAGCCGGAGAGTCTGGTCATTGACTGCTCCACGGTGAGCGCCGCGACCGCGCGCGAAGCGGCTGCCCGTCTCGCCAAACGCAAAATTGATTTTCTCGACTGCCCGGTGTCCGGTGGTACCGAAGGCGCGAAACACGGCACGCTCGCCATGATGTGCGGTGGCGATGCACACGCGTTCCAGCGCGCGCAGCCGATCCTCAACGCGCTCGGTAAACGCATCGTTCTCATGGGACCGGTGGGCGCGGGGCAGGCCACCAAGGCGGTCAACCAGATCGCCGTGGCCGGCATCGCCCAGGCGGTCACCGAAGCGCTGGCCTTTGCCGAAGCCGAGGGCCTAGCACTCGACAAGGTGCTGGACGTAGTGGGCAGTGGCGCGGCGGGTTCCTGGTTCATGACGCACCGCGGGCCCACCATGAGGGAAGGCCGCTATCCGCTGGGCTTCAGGGTCAGCCTGCACGACAAGGACTTGGGCATCGTGCAGCAGATGGCCGCGGCGCGCGGCGTTCAGTTGCCGGTGGTGGAAATGACCCGCGTGCATTACCGGCGATTGATGCAGGCCGGGCACGGGGACGAGGACATATCGGCCTTGTTCCGTCTCAAGCGCCAACTGTTCGGGCGCTGAAGCGCGCGCGTGCCGGCGCACCGCGCAAGTGCGCGGTCACTCTTGCCGGCCGCAGCGGAACCGCCGACACTGGTGCACATGGCCAAAGCCGAATACGCCCGACGCGCCACCGACGAATTTTTCCTGCCGGATTTCTGCTCCGCGCCGGTGGTGCTGATCGTGGTGCTGATCGCCGAACTCATTGCCTTCCTGCTGGTGGTGGCGCGCAACCTGCCGGGCGAGGGTCCGGCCCTGTGGCAGGACCTGGCGCGCATTTCGCTGTTCCTGCAGTGGATCGCGCTTACCAGCGCCGCGGTGCTGTGCGCCACGCGCAAGTACCTGCGGCGCATGCCGCTGCGTCACGCCGCGGGCGTGAGTTTTGTGCTGCTGCTCGTCACCACCGGAATACTGAGCGAAGTGGCCTTCGAACTCGCGCGCTACACCGGCATCGGTCAGGGTTTTCTGCCCGGCAGCCATGCCGGATTCCTGTTGCGCAACCTCATCATCTGCGCCATCGTCAGCGTGCTGGTGCTGCGCTATTTCTACGTGCAATACCAGTGGAAAGCCAACGTGCAGCGCGAGGCGCGCGCACGCATCGAGGTGCTGCAATCGCGCATCCGCCCGCATTTTCTGTTCAACAGCATGAACACCATCGCGGCCCTGATCCGCAGCACCCCGGACATGGCGGAACGCACCATCGAGGATCTCTCGGACCTGTTTCGCGCCAGCCTCAAGCAGACCAGCCCGATGGTATCGCTGAGCGATGAGTTGGCGATCACCCGCCAGTACCTGGGCATCGAGGAATTGCGCCTGGGCGAGCGCCTCAAGGTTAACTGGCAGATTGACGCACTGCCCATGGATGCGAACGTGCCGCAGCTGATGCTGCAGCCGCTGCTGGAAAACGCCATCTATCACGGCATCGAGACCCAGCCGCACGGCGGCACCGTGGACGTGGTCGGCCGCTTCGACGCCAAGACCCTGAGCATCCTGATCAGCAATCCGCTGCCACCCGAAGGTGCGCCGCGGCGGCGCGGCAACCAGATGGCGCTCGACAACGTGCGCCAGCGTCTGGTGCTGGCCTGGCCTGACCGTGCCACACTAGACATCCAGGCTGCCGATGGCGTGTATCGTGTGCACCTGAGTTTCCCCTACGAGAGCCATCCCCCATGAAAGTGCTGGTAGTGGACGACGAGTTGCCGGCGCGCACCCGGCTGAAGGAACTGCTGGCCACGGTCCCCGACTGTGAAGTTGCGGGCGAGGCGGCCAACGGCCGCGAGGCCCTGCAACTGTGGGAAGCCAAACAGCCGGACGTGCTGCTACTCGACATCCGCATGCCGGTGATGGACGGCCTGGAAACCGCACGCCATCTCGCGGGGCTCGACAACCCGCCTGCGGTGATCTTCACCACCGCGTATGACGAATTCGCGGTGGATGCCTTCGACACCCACGCCATCGCCTATCTTTTGAAGCCGGTACGCCAGGAGCGGCTGGCAGGCGCGCTGGCGCACGCCGGACGCCTGAATCGCATGCAACTGACCCGGGTCACTACCGAAACCCGGACCGCGAACGTGCGCCAGCACATTTGTGCACGCCTGCGCGAGCGCCTGCACGTGGTGCCGGTGGAGCACGTGCAATGCTTCATCGCCGACCAGAAATACGTCACAGTCTGTCACACCGACGGCGAGCTGCTGATCGACGAAGCGCTCAAGGACCTGGAAACCGAGTTCGGCGAGCGCTTCCTGCGCGTGCATCGCAACGCACTGGTGGCGCTCAAATACGTGCAGAGCCTGGACAAGAGCGAGGATGGACACTTCCTCATCCGGCTGCGCGGGCGCGAACAGCCCGTCGAAGTCAGCCGCCGGCTGGTGGCCACGGTGCGCGCACGCCTGCGCGGCCGGCTCTGACTCCGCGCTGCATTCACGTCGGCCCGCTTCCCGCTCCCGCCATGTCTCCGCGCACGCTCCGTATCGCCACGCGCAAGAGTGCGCTCGCGCTGTGGCAGGCCGGGCACGTGGCCGAGCGGCTGCGGGCACTCGCGCCCGCGCGGCCGGTGGAACTGCTGCCACTCGTCACCCAGGGCGACCGCACGTTGGACACCTCGCTGGTACAGGCCGGCGGCAAGGGCTTGTTCATCAAGGAACTGGAAACCGCGCTCGCCGACGGGCGCGCGGACCTGGCGGTGCACTCCATGAAGGACGTGCCGGTCGCGCTGCCACAAGGCTTCGTCATCGCCGCGGTGCTGGAACGCGAGGATGCGCGCGACGCTTTCGTGTCGCGCCGCTGGCCGAGCCTCACGGCGCTGCCGCCCGGTGCCCGTGTCGGCAGCTCCAGCCTGCGGCGCGAGTGCCAGCTGCGGCATCAGCGCCCGGACCTCAAGCTGCAGCCGCTGCGCGGCAACGTGGACACCCGGCTGCGCAAACTCGAGCGCGGTGAATACGACGCCGTAGTGTTGGCGGTCGCGGGATTGAAGCGGCTCGGACTTGCGCACACAATCAGCAGTGTGCTCGAGCCCGAGATCTGCCTGCCGGCCATTGCGCAAGGCACCATCGGCATCGAGTGCCGCGCGGATAACCGGGAGATTCTGGATTTGCTCATGCCTCTGAATCATGCGCCCACCTGGCAGCGCACGCTCGCCGAGCGCGCGCTGAACCGCGGCTTGTCCGGCAGCTGCCAGCTGCCGGTCGCGGGTTACGCGGAACTGCAAAATGGCGGTGCGCTGCGGTTGCGCGGCTGCGTCGGCCCGCCGGACGGCAGCCGCCTGATTGCCGGTGAGACCAGCGGCCCCGCGACCCGAGCCGAGGAGCTCGGCTTGCGACTTGCCCAGGACCTGCTTGCACGCGGCGCGGCCGACGTGCTGCGCCGGGTGTCGGAAGCCTGACCGTGGCCGCTCCCAAACCGCTGCGCGACGCCAGTATCGTGATTACCCGGCCGGTACACCAGGGCGAGGCGCTCAAGGCGCGCCTGGAAAGCAAGGGCGCGAGCGTGCTGCACTTCCCCACCATCGAAATCCTGCCGGCCGCGCGCAGCAATGAATTACAGAATTGCTTTCAGCATCTGGAGCGCTACCAGTACGCGATTTTCATCAGCCCCAACGCCGTGGATTACGCCGCCGATTTCATGGATTTCGCCTTGCTGCCGCCCAAGCTCAAGCTGGCCGCGATCGGTCCGGGCACCGCGCGCGCCCTGAGTGTGCACGGCCGCAAACCCGACATGCTGCCGCGCGACGGCGCGAGCAGCGAGGCGCTGCTGAAACTCAAGGCACTGAATGCCGTGACCAAGAAACGCATCCTCATCGTGCGCGGCCAAGGCGGACGCGAGCTGTTGGCCGAGACCCTGGAAGAACGCGGCGCCGAGGTGGATTACGCCGAGGTTTACCGGCGCGCGATTCCGCGCATTGAGCATGCCGAACTTGGCAGCTGGTTCCGGCAAGGCAAGGTGGACACCATCGCGGTCACCAGCCGCGAGGCCCTCCTGAACCTCGACCGCATGCTGAGCCCGGCGATGACTCCCTATCTGCGTGCTTCCCAGCTTTTGGTGTCGAGCACGCGGGTGATTAAACTGGCGGGCGCCTTGGGGGTGCGGCGCCGGCCGTTGGTCGCGGCCGATGCCAGCGACCGCGCACTCGTGCACGCGTTGGTCAACTGGTGGTCACGCCAGGGGCGCGAACAACGCAAACACCGGAGAGAGCATGAGCGCAGCGCCTGAATCCAGTGAAGCCGGCGGCCCGGAGCAGGGTCCGATGCGCATGGCGGCGGCGTTTCCGGCCCGACACCTGCGCTGGCCGGGATGGCTGGCTTTGGTGCTGGCGCTCGTGGCACTGGCGCTGGCCGTCGCAGGCTGGGTGAACTTCAGCCGTGCACAGCAGCGGCAACTCGCGCGCCAGGATGCGGAGCTGCAGGCCGTGAACCGGCGGCTGGATGCGCTCAGCCAGACGGCGGCGCTCAAGAGCCAGTTGGACAGCGAGCAGACCAACACCCAGCAGGCGCTGAAGACCTTCAGCGATCAGATCGACAGCATGGGCGCGGCGCTTACCGATCTGCGGCGACGCTCGGAGCGCGGCCGCGATGCCTGGATCAAGGCGGAAGCGGCCACTCTGCTCCTGGCCGCCAATGACCAGGTGGAGTTGAATGCCGATCCGGCACTGGCGTTGAAAGCGCTGGCCTCCGCCGACGAGCGCTTGAAATTGCTTTCCGACCCCGGGCTGATCCCGGTACGCCAGTTGATCGCCAAGGAAGAAGCCGCGTTGCGCGCCGTGCCGCAAGCCGACATCACCGGTATGGCGGTCACACTCACCAGCCTCATGGAATCCGCCGGGAAATTCCCGCTGAAGCGCGTGGCGCCGGAGCAGTACACGCCGGGCGACGCGGCTCCGCCGGCAGCCGGTGACAGCGTTCACCCGACCTTGTGGCAGCGTTTCAAGGCCGGCCTGGGCCGGCTGGGACGCGACATCTTCACCGTGCACCACCGCAATCAGCCGATCGAGCCGCTGTTGACGCCGGAGCAGGATTATTTCCTGCGCCAGAACCTGGAATTGCGCCTCGCGGCCGCACGCGCCGCCTTGCTGCAGCGTGACAGTGCTGCGTTCCAGAGCAGTGCCCAGCTCGCACGCACCTGGCTGGAAACCTATTTCAAACCGCAGGACGCCAGCGTAAAAGCCGCGATCCAGGCGCTGGCACAGATGCAGGGGCAGCAGCTCAATCCGCCGCTGCCGGACATTTCCGCATCGCTCACGCTGCTGCGGCGCCTGGAGCCGCCGCGCGCCAGCGCGCCATGAAATACGCCTTCTACATCCTGTTGGCGTTGCTCGCCGCAGTCATCATCGCCGGCGCGTTGCACGTGGACAGCGGTTACGTGCTGCTTTCGTGGCGCAACACTAGCGTGGAGATGTCGCTCGGCACGCTCGCGGTATTGATCCTGGTGGTGTTCTTCGGCCTGTACCTGCTGACCACGCTGGTGGTCAAACTCTGGACTTTTCCGCGGCGCGTGCACGAGGCCATGGAGCGGCGCCGCGAAGCGCGTGCGCGGCGCTCCGCGATCCGCGGGTTGATTGATCTTGCCGAAGGTCGCTGGGCCGACAGCGAGCGCCATCTGATACGCCACGCCGCCGACAGCAAAGTACCGATGATCACCTACATCGCGGCGGCGCGCGCCGCGCAGATGCAGGGCGCACACGAGCGCCGCGACACCTATCTGCGTCGCGCCCACGAGCGCGAACCCGCGGCGCAACTCGCGGTGCTGCTCACCCAGGCGGAATTGCAGATCGCGCATCGCCAGTACGAGCACGCGCTCGCCACGCTGCGGCGTCTGCAGGAGCTCGATCCGGATCACGCTTACGGCCTGAAACTGTTGGCGCGTCTGTACCGCAAGCTTGGTGACTGGCAGGCGCTGCACGCGCTGGTGCCGAAACTGCGCGACACCCGCGCTCTGCCGCGCATGGAAATCGACCGGCTGGAAACCCAGGCGGTGTGCGTGCTGCTGGAGAATCTGGATGGCTCCTCGGGTCCGCCGCAGGCCGCGGCCATGTGGAACGCGCTGCCGCGACGCCAGCACAGTGATGCCGGCATCGTGCGTGCGTATGCACAGTTCCTGCTGAAATGCGGCGAATCCAGAACCGCCGAAAGCGTGGTGCGCGAGGCGCTCAAGGCCAATTGGGACGAGGACTTGATCCTGCTCTACGGCCAGACGCGCGGCGATGATCCGGTGCGCCAACTGGCGCGCGCCGAGGAGTGGCTGGAGGAAAAAGGCGAAAGCGCGGCGCTGCTGCTGACCGCAGGGCGACTGTGTGCCACGGCCAGGCTCTGGGGCAAGGCGCGCAGCTACCTGGAATCCAGCATCGTGCTGGGCGCGCGCCCCGAAGCCTACGAGGAACTCGGACGGCTGCTCAAGACGCTGGGCGAGCCGGAACACGCCATGCAGGCATTCAGCGATGGCCTCGCGCTGTCGCTCGGCCAGAAGATCAAGGCATTCAAACCCGGCAAGCCGCGCCTGCGCCGGGTACGGAGTTGAGTTGTCGAGATGCAAATCCCCGAAATCCTGGTGATTGAATCCCAGCACCGGCCCGGCAACCTCGGCCGCATTCTTACCGCAATCGGCGAATGCGGCGTGACGGTGGATCACATCACGCTGATGCGCCGCAGCCAGGACCAGAGCGTGTGGGAAATCACCGTGGAAATGGACGAGGCCGGCTCAAAGCAGCTGTACGCGCGGCTCGCCGAGTTGCCCTACGGCAAGCTGCTGGGCCGCTCCGACCGGGTGTTCAACCGCCATCGCGGCGGCAAGATCGAAACCGTTTCCAAAGTGCCGCTGGACTCCATCCAGCAGTTGCGCGATGTCTATACGCCGGGCGTGGCGCGCGTGTGCCTGGCCATCCAGAAACACCCGGAACAGGTCTGGGACTACACCAACCTCGGCAACACCGTGGGCATCATCACCAACGGCACCGCCATCCTCGGCCTCGGCAACATCGGCGCGATCCCCGGCCTGCCGGTGATGGAAGGCAAGGCCATGATTTATTCCAAGTTCGTCGGCATTTCCGGCGTGCCCATCCTGCTCACGGACAGCGAGCCGGGAAAGGTCATTGACGCGGTGCTCGCCATCGCATCCTCGTTCGGCGCCATCCACCTCGAGGACATCGCCGCACCCGCGTGTTTCGAGATCGAGGCAACCTTGGCCGCGAAACTCGCCAAGCCGGTGATGCAGGACGATCAGCACGGCACCGCGGTAGTCACGCTGGGCGCGCTGCTCACCGCCACCCGCCGCGTCAAACGCGAATTGAAGGATTCGGTTGTCGGCCAGATCGGCCTGGGCGCCGCCGGCATCGGCATTTCACAGTTGCTGTTGCATTACGGCGTACAACAGCTGCTGGGCACCGACCTGCGTGCGGAGGCACTGACGCGCCTGGAACGCCTGGGCGGCAAGCGCGCCACGCTGGCCGAGGTGATGCAGAAGGCCGACATCGTGATCGCCACCACCGGCGTCAAGGGGTTGATCAA